>CAMAPG010000153.1 GCA_945859965.1 Opitutus sp. GAS368
AATTACGCTGGATAACGGTGTTCAAACTTACCGAAATTCGCGTCGGACAAAATTTAAGAAGTAGAGGCCTGACCCCGTTCGCGGGGCCTATCGGCCACGCGTGAACAAAATGACGATGGAACCGTGTCCGCACTGCTGGAGGCGGCGCCAAGAGATGGCGGGCAGGCGTTGGATCGACTTTCACTTAATAGGTGAAAGTCGTCCTTGGGCGCAGGTGACCTGCCAGCCGCACAAATCTTTGGCGTTTCGCCGGGCTTCTGACATCGCTTCGAAGGTCGGGCTGACCACCGATTCCCCATGAAATCCCTCACCGGTTTTTTTCTCCTGCTGGCGTTCGCTTTTCCCGCCCTCGGCCGCGAAACGGCGGCCACGCTGATGACCCCCGCCGAGCCGGTGTCGGCCGGCCAGAGCGCCCGCGTCGATGTCGTGGCGATGAATCCCGGGGCGAGGGAAGCCTCGTTCGATGTGGAAAAGGTGCTGGAGGGAACGTTGAAGGCGGGCAACGCCTCGTGGCCGGTGAGCTTGCACTCCGGCGGACCCGTGCCGGCGGCGGTGTCCGCCGGCGGGTTTGCCGTGCGCCGTTTCACGTTTGACGTTCCGGCTGCGGCCGTGGGTCGCGCCATCCTCGAAGTGAAACGGGCGGATGGCACTCCGTTGCGCGGCGTCATCGATATTGTCGCGGCCGCCCCGACGGCGCCGCAGGAAGCCCCTGCCGGGCCGGCGGCCACGCCGCTGGACGGACTCGCCTCCAGCGCGCCCGCGGCCTCGGGCCTGGCGAGTAATTTTGCCGGGCGTTTCCTGCCGAACCAACCGATCTATTTCATCTACGGCGACGGCGCGCAGGCGGCCAAATTCCAGTTCAGCTTCGACTACCGCATTGCGACGATGGTCTTCGGTCAGGCCGGGCATGAGACTGTGGCGACCCTGCGGGGCGGCTACACCCAGCGCTCGCTTTGTGATCTCAATTCCGAATCCAGCCCGTTCTACGACACGAGCTATATGCCCGAAATCACGCTCAACACGGAGGCGCGCATGCCCCGCGCGGGCGGCCGGCTTTTTACGTGGCTGGGGCTGCGCGCGGGTTTTCAGCACGAGTCCAACGGCCGACAGGGAACCGACTCCCGCAGCCTCAATATTTTCTATGTGCGCCCGCGTTTCGTGCTCGGATCCCTCGAGTCCTGGAATGTGGTGATGTTGCCGGAGGTGTTCACCTATGTGGGCGATGTTGCGGACAACAAAGGCATCGAGAACTACCGCGGCTACGGGAAGCTGCGGCTTTATCTCGGCCGCGGCGACGGCCCCTCGCTGATGTTCACCGGCTGGGCCGGAAAGGATTTCGACCACGGAACTTTTCAATGGGATCTCGCCGTGCCCACCCGCATCCGCTGGTTGAACATCGAGTCGTTCCTGTATCTGCAATATTTCAACGGCTACGGCGAAAGCCTGCGGGCCTACGACCGCAAATCCGACGCGGTGCGGGCCGGGGTTTCGCTCGTGAGGTGAGGGGATCGGGCGTCGCCCCGTCCGGCCGCCTGGCTTCAGGTTTTAACCGGGTCCGGATTCCGGCGGGCCGGCAGGCGGCTTGTTTTCCAGCTGTTCCACCTTGGCCCGGAGGAGCTTCACTTCGCGGATCAATTGCTGGATTTCCGACTCTTCCTTCAGCTGCGCTTTCTCGAGAAAGAACGTGGCGACATAGGCCGTGAAGGTACCGAAGAAGCTCAGTCCGAACACCACCAGCACGACGGCCACCACCCGGCCGGCAAAACTCACCGGGAAGAAATCACCGTAGCCGATCGTGGTGATCGTCGCGAAGGCCCACCAGAGCGCATCGCCGCCGGTGTGAATGTTCGCGCCGGCGTGCCCCTGCTCCAGCTCGAACACCGCGAGGGTGGCGAAGAGCACGGCGATCAGCGAGAGCAGCCCGACGGTGACAAAGGTGCCGCGCGCCCGGTCCGCGCGCAGGTGTTCGCGCACCGCCTGGAACGATCGCAGCGCGCGGAGGATGCGCAGCACCCGGAACACCCGGCCCCAGTGCAGCCACTCGATCGTCGGGATGCTCGACAGCAGGTCGATCCAGCCCCACCGCAGGAATTGTCCCCGCGAGGGCGCCCGCCACAGGTGCACGAAGAAATCCATCAGGAAGACGCCGCAGATCATGTCGTCGATCCGGTCCAGCAACCGGACGGTGTCGGGCCCGAGGGGCAGCAGCAGTTCCGCGGTCAACGCACCCAGCGAATAGAGGGAAAGAAGCAGGACCAGCAGCTCGAGGTAAATGACCCGCCCGGTTTTGCGCGCCGCGTCACGAAGGCTGAGGCTCATCCCGCGGAGTCTGGCGACCGGAGGTCGGGGGCGCAATCTGCAACCCGTCGGTTCGAAGAAGGTAGGGCGAGTCGTCCCCGACGAGCCGGGCACACGAACGGCTCATCCGGCCCGCCCTCCGTAGTCTTGGCGAAGGCAGGAGGATGTCAGGCTTCTCGCTTCGCTCGGAACGCCCTGCCTTCTTCGCTGCGCTGGGCCATGACCGGTCATTTCCCAAAAAGAACGGATTGAGGGGCTGAAGACCCAAACTTGGGTATTCCCAACGCCATGAATTGAACGCATCTTTGCGGCGCATCGGCCCCTTGGCCGCCCCTTACCCCCGCACTTTGGATAAACCGCTTTCCCCCGCCTGACGGTTTGTGATTCTTTGCCCATGGATATGACGCAGCCTCCCGCCCGTGATGATTCCCCGACCATAACGGACATGCAGGTCGTCCCCGTTGCGGGGGAGGACAGCATGCTGTTGAATCTCAGCGGGGCACATGGACCTTACTTCACGCGCAATGTCGTGATTCTCCGCGACAGCAGCGGGCAGGAGGGAGTGGGGGAGGTTCCGGGCGGCACCTCGATTCAGCAGACGCTCGAAGATGCACGCTCCTTGGTGGTCGGGCAGCGGGTAACGGCGAGTATTGAAGTGCTGGAGGCGGTCAGTCGCGCGTTTGGGCATCGCGATGCCGGTGGCCGCGGCCAGCAGACGTTCGATTTGCGCACGACGATCCACGCCATGACCGCGATCGAGTCGGCGCTGCTGGATCTCCACGGAAAATATTCCGGGGTGTCGGTTGCCACGCTGTTGGGCGGAAAGAAAACCCGCTCCGTGGTCGAGGTGCTGGGTTATCTTTTTTACGTCGCTGATCGCCGCAAAACCAATCTGGCCTATCGCAGCGGCCCGGTGGGCGGGGACGACTGGCTGCGTTTGCGCGACGAAGAGGCCATGACCCCGGCACAGATTGTCCGTCTGGCCGAAGCCGCCCAGGCGCGCTACGGCTTCAATGACTTCAAACTCAAGGGCGGCGTTTGCCCCGGTGAGCAGGAAATCGAAGCGATCCGGGCCCTCGCGCAGCGTTTTCCGGAGGCCCGCATCACCCTCGACCCGAATGGAGCCTGGTCGCTGGACGAGGCGGTTCGTCTTTGCGCAGAGATGCACGGAGTCCTGGCCTACGCCGAGGATCCGTGCGGGGCGGAGGCCGGCTTTTCCGGCCGGGAAATCATGGCGGAATTCCGCCGTCGGACCGGCTTGCCGACCGCCACCAACATGATTGCGACCAACTGGCGCGAGCTGGAGCACGCGATCAAACTGGAGGCCGTCGACATCCCGCTTGCGGATCCGCATTTCTGGACGATGCGCGGCTCGGTCAAGGTCGCCGAGCGTTGTTGCCAGCACGGCCTGACCTGGGGCTCCCATTCCAACAATCACTTCGACATCTCGCTGGCCATGTTCACGCACGTCGCCGCCGCGGCGCCGGGCAAGGTCACGGCGATCGACACGCACTGGATCTGGCAGGACGGGCAGCGCCTGACGCGCGATCCCTTCAAAATTGTCGGCGGCAAAATCGTACTTCCCGCCAAACCGGGCCTGGGCATCGAGATCGACAAACCCCAGCTCGAAGCGGCGCACCAATTGTACCAGCGGATTCGCGGCGGTGGGCGCGACGATGCGATCGCGATGCAGTTTCTGATTCCCGGCTGGTCGTTTAACCCCAAACGACCGTGCCTGGTGCGTTGAACATCAAAGGATCGCTCTATGTGTTCCTTGTGCTCTTTTGTGGCCAACAATCCTAGCTCGGGGTTCGAGCCGTCCGATCCAAGACAGTTTTAGCCACGAAAGAGCACAAGGAACACATAGACCGATCCTTACCCCATGTCTGTTGCCCCCATACCCCTCGCGACTGTCCCCCGGACTTTTGGCGAATACCTGAAATCGTTCGGCCCCGGCTTGGTCGTCGTGCTGACCTGGCTCGGCGCCGGCGACATTGTCGACATGGCAATCGCGGGCGGCAGCTATGGCTATTCGCTGATGTGGGTCCTGGTCCTGGCGGTGGTCATGCGTTTCCTCTTTGTCTCCCGGATCGCCTGGTACCAGCTCTGCAACGAACGCCAGGAAGGCGTGCTCGATGGTCTTGTGCGTTTGCACCCGCTCTACGGCCCGGGCTTGTTTCTGGGCGCGCTGCTGGTCGGCCATATCGACGGAGCGTACATGTCGGTGGGGTGCGCCGAGGTCTGGCGCAACGTGACGGGAGTCGGCCAGACCTGGCAGTGGGCGATAGTGATCAATGGCGCCGTGCTGTTCCTGGTCCTGCGGCCCACGTATCGGAGCATGGAGACATTTTTTAAAATCCTGCTGGGACTGCTTTCCGTGTCCTTTGTGGGCACGGCGATCTGGGTCGGCGTGAACCCCCAGGGCATTTTCCTCGGGCTGGTCCGCTTCGAGCTTCCCGGCCAGCACGGGCATTTCAATCCGCTGCTCGTCGCCGTCGCGATGATCGGCGCGGTGGGCGGATCGTTCATGAACCTGGTGTATCCCTATTTCATCGAGGCCAAGGGCTGGCGCGGCCCGCAGTACCGCCGGGTGCAGACCTATGATTTCCTGCTCGGGGTGGTCGTCATGGTGGTCCTGAATCTCTCTATCTGGACGCTGGGAGCCGAGCTGCTGTATCCCGACAAACACATCACGACGCTGGCCGACCTGCCGAACCTGTTGAGCGTGGTCCTGGGCAACGGCGGCCGGCTTTTGTTTTACCTCGGGATTTTCGCCGCCCTGTTCATGTCGTGCACCGGGCACGCCTCCGGGTTGGGCCGCATCGGCAGCCACGCCTGGATGCGGTGCCGGAAGCAGGAGCCGTTGGCCTCGCAAGATTTTGCGCAGCACCCGGCGTATCGCTGGATCGCGATCTGGTGTGCGGTTTCCCCGCTGGTCTGGACGCTCCCCGGCATGCCGGACTTCGTGACGCTCACCCTCGTGGCCAATTCCGGCAAGGTCGTCATGCTCCCCGCGCTGGCCGGCGGCATCTGGTGGATTACCTCCAGCCGGAAGTTCATCGGGGAGAAACATCGCAACCGCTGGTGGGACCACGTCGTGATGGTCGTGCTGTTCGCCCTCGCGATCTACGGAACGATCAAGGCCACCGAATCGGTCGTGGACTGGGCCGTGAGCCGATAGCCTTGGCCCGACCTGACCACGAATTTTACTTAATAGGTAAAATTGATCTGCTGGTCGTTGATTTGCTGCTATTTCGTAAGCTGTGGCGTTGGCTCGCTTCCGGGGATCGGCCTTCGTCCCTTTGTGGTTAAAAAATCCGGAGGTTCGGACCGGTTGAACCACAAAGGTACAAAGGGACGAAGATCGATCCGAACCGCTCGGGAATGCTGCTTACGCCGGGCCGTCTGCGCACTCCTCGTCGGCCATCTGGCGCACCTCGAGTTCGCCTTCATAGGCGGCGCCCAGAAAATCGAGATGGATCTGCATGAACCGTTTGCCCAGCTCGACGGCTTCCTCCTTCGATTTCACGTTCATGATGGCGTAGCCCCCGATGAACTCCTTCGTTTCGACGAACGGGCCCGTCGTGCACACAACGTCTTGGGGTCAAGCCGCTCCCCCTTCGCCGAGCCTTCCTCCGACGCCGAGCCTTCCTCCTTCGCCGAGCCTATGGAGGACAAGATGGAGGACAAGATGGAGGACAAGACGGTGGACAGGTCCACCTTTTTTATTGAAATGAGATAAACCATTACGTAACGTTATATCGTGCCCTATCAGTCACTCACTCGCACCCGGATCACCCAGGCGCTACGCCGACTGGGGGAATTGGCGCATGAGAAAAAGGTCACCTTGGAAATATCCCTCTATGGCGGTGCGGTTTTCGCCCTGGTGTATGGCTCGCGCGATGCGACGAAGGACGTCGATGCGGTCATTCGACAAAGCGAGCTGGCGAAAACCCTGTCAGCCCGGGTTGCGAAAGAGCTTGGGCTTCCGGACGACTGGCTGAACGACGACGTGAAACAGTTTTTGGCGGAGAAAGAATCCAAACGCCGGCTGACGGACAGTGAGTTGGGAGAAGGTCTGCGCATCTCCGTCCCGACTGCGAATTACTTGTTGGCCATGAAACTGCGGGCCTGCCGTCCCCCCTTGCCCGGATACGCCGGGGACTACGGTGATATCCGATTCCTGATTCAGAAAATGGGAATCGATTCAGTGGAAAGCGCCGAATCCATTCACGATAAATTCTTTCCCCGCGACGTCCTTTCGGATGAGGCCAGGGAAGTGGTTAAAGCCATGATCGAATCAAAATGAACGTCCGGCCCAAATCATTACAGGACGTCGCGCAAAACTCGGAGACACTCGATGAGTTTGGCCGGCATCTCCGCGACTGGTTGCATGAATTGCGGCGGGCTTCCTCCCGCGCCCAAGCCGCCGCGTCGATCGCCCACGAACCGCCGCGGCTCCGCGACAAATTTCCGCAAGGACAGGTCGCGGATGCGTGGCTTGGCGCCTATGCCGAGCATTTGTCGGGTAAAATCGGCCGAGCTGCTCCCGCCTGGTCCTTTTCCCCGGACCGGATTGCGAGTGAGCCGGTTTTTGATGCGTACGCCGATAGCCCGGCTTTGCGCAATCTGGCGCTGGCGCGCTCACCCCTGGCCTTCAAGCGGCGGAATATTTTTACGCCGTCGGTCGATTTGCCCCTCAGACTCCGTGCCGGCCGTCCCGGTAAAACGGTGGAGGAGAAACGGAAAACGAATGCGGACCGCCAGCGCCGTTTCAGGAATGCCCGTCTCGTCGAGCTGGCCGAATTGCGTAAGCTGGCGCGCAAGCATGCCCGGTCGGGTGGAACGCGTTGAACGGACCCGGCGTGCAAACAGCGTCTTTGGGTCAACCGCTCCACCTTCGCCAAGGCTTCCTCCGTCGCCGAGCCTTCCTCCTTCGCCGAGCCTATGGAGGACAAGATGGAGGACAAGATGGAGGACAGACCGAACTTCGCTCCTTTGCTACTTCGTGTTCACGCAAAATCACCAGCTCAGCTCCAGAATGCGACCGGGGTTCATGGGGCGGTTGCTGTCTTTGCCGATGGGGCGGCTGTATTCGAGGAGGTAGAGTTT
>CAMAPG010000154.1 GCA_945859965.1 Opitutus sp. GAS368
CGCTCATGGGCAAGGACGATCACGTGATCACCGCCTACCGGGATCATGGCCACGCCATCGCGGTGGGCATGGAGCTCAATCCGCTCATGGCGGAACTCTACGGCAAGGCGACCGGTTGCTCCAAGGGCAAGGGTGGCTCCATGCATTTCTTCGATCCCTCGCGCAACTACTGGGGCGGTCACGGCATTGTCGGCGGCCAGGTGCCGCTCGGCACCGGTCTCGCCTACGCAATCAAGTTCAAGGGTCTCAAGGGTGCCGCCATGACGTTCATGGGCGATGGCGCGGTCAACCAGGGCGCGGTTCACGAGGCGTACAACCTCGCCGCCCTGTGGGATCTCCCGGTGATCTTCGTCATCGAAAACAACGGTTATTCAATGGGCACCAGCCAGGCCCGCTCTTCCGCCGGCGATCTCGCCAAGCGAGCCGAGGGTTACGGCATGGCTTGGAGCGTCTGCAACGGCCACGATGTCTACGAAGTGCGCGCCACGATGGATAAATTCCTGACCCGTGCCCGCAACGAATCCAAGCCGGCGGTCATCGAAATCCGGACCTATCGCTACCGCGGTCATTCCGTCGCCGATCCCGACAACACCTATCGCAACAAAGCCGAGATCGAGGAATACCGCCGCACCAAGGATCCCCTCCAGGTTTTCCAGGAAAAGCTGATCGCGGAAGGCGTGCTCGATGAAGCGCTCGTGACCAAGATCGACACCGAAGCCCGCACCGAGGCCGATCTCTCCGCCGATTTCGCCGAGGCCAGCCCCTTCCCTTCGCCCGACGACATCCAGAAGGACGTTTACTGGGAGTCCGACAATCCCGCCGAACGGAAATCCGAAGGCCGGCTCTTCTTCGACTGAGCCGTTCCGAAGCTTACACCTTAAAGCTTAAACCTTACCGCCCCCTCTCCGATGCCTCTCATCACTTATCGCGAAGCCATTCGCCACGCGCTTGCCGAAGAACTCCAGCGCGATCCCAATGTCGTCGTCCTCGGCGAAGAAGTCGCGCAATTCAACGGGGCCTACAAGGTCACGGAAGGCCTGCTCGAAAAATTCGGCCCGAAGCGCATCGTCGACACTCCGATCAGCGAAGCCGGTTTTATCGGCATGGGCGTCGGCGCTTCCATGTTGGGCGTCCGTCCGGTCATGGAGCTCATGTTCTGGAGCTTCTACTCCGTCGCCTTCGACCAGATTCTGAACAACGCAGCCAATGTCCGCTACATGTCCGGCGGGCTGATCAACTGTCCAATCGTCATTCGCGGCCCGGCCAACGGCGGCACGAATGTCGGCGCCACCCATTCCCACACGCCGGAGAATGTGCTCGCCAATCATCCGGGCGTGAAAGTGGTCGTGCCCGCCACCGCGTACGACGCGAAGGGCCTGCTCAAGTCCGCGATTCGCGACAACGACCCGGTGTTCTTCCTGGAAAACACCATTCTCTACGGCGACAAGGGCGAGGTTCCCACCGCGGAATACATCATTCCCCTCGGCAAGGCCGATGTGAAGCGCGAGGGCACCGACCTGACCATTGTCAGCTACGGGCGCTCCGTCATCCATTCGCTGAAGGCGGCCGAAATCCTGGAGAAGGAACACGACATCTCAGTGGAGATCGTCGACCTCCGCTCCATCCGTCCGCTCGACATCGACACCGTGCTGAAATCCGTTGCCAAGACGAATCGCGTACTGATCGTCGAGGAACAAAAACCGTTTGCCAGCGTAGGCTCACAGCTCAGCCATATGATCCAGCGAGAGGCCTTCGACGACCTCGATGGTCCCATTCACCGCGTCACGACCATCGACGCTCCGGCCATCTACAGTCCGCCGGTTGAAACGGAACAGCTGCCCAATCCCCAAAGGATCCTGAAGGCGGTAATTGAAGCGCTGAAATAAGGGTTATTCGTCTTGGGTTGTTGGTTAATGGTCCAAAACGACACAACCCGCCCCCCTCGATTAACTCTTAACCTTTAACAGCGAACCAATCCCTCCCATGCCCAACATCATCGACATGCCCAAGCTCAGCGACACCATGACCGTGGGCACCCTGGTCAAATGGCTCCGGAAGGAAGGCGATGTCGTCAAATCGGGCGACATGCTGGCCGAAGTGGAAACCGACAAGGCCACGATGGAGCTGGAATGTTTCTTCGACGGCACCTTGCTCAAGATTTTCGCGCCCGCCGGTTCCCAGGTGGAAGTCGGCGCCCCGCTCTGCGCCATCGGCAAACCCGGTGAAAAGGTCGATGCGCCCGCCACCAAAGCTCCCGCCGCGACTCCTGCACCCAAGGAAACAGCCCCTGCTCCCGCTGCCCAGAAACCGGCCGCCAAGCCAGCGACCGCCGAACCCTTGGCCCAAACTACTGCGGCTCCCGCACCTTCCGGCGCACCGGCTTCGGACCGCATCCGCATTTCCCCTCTCGCCCGCAAACTCGCCGCCGAGAAAAATATCGATCCCACCCGCGTCT
This sequence comes from Opitutus sp. GAS368, assembly GCA_945859965.1. Lineage (GTDB taxonomy): Bacteria > Verrucomicrobiota > Verrucomicrobiia > Opitutales > Opitutaceae > CAMAPG01. The sequence goes on from CAMAPG010000154.1 coordinate 2,456, forward strand.
CGGGCAGTGGCCCTGGCGGTCGCATCGTGCGCACAGACATTCTGGCCGCTGCCAGCGGCGGCGGTGGCAAACCGGCCGGTGCCGGTTCTTCCGTCTCCGGTCCGAGCCTCCTCGCCCGCGGACCGGTGCAGGAGGAGAAAGTTGTCACGGTTTCCAACCTGCGCGCGACAATCGCCAAGCGCCTGGTGGAATCCAAGACCACGATCCCGCATTTTTATCTCGAGATCGAAATCGACGCCGCCCCTCTGTTGGAATTGCGGGCCCAGCTCAACACCGCGTTGGAGAAAGAGGGCGTGAAGCTCTCCGTGAACGATTTCATTTTGAAGGCCTCGGCCGAGGCGCTGCGCCGCGTCCCTGCGGTCAATTGCTCCTGGGACAACAACCAGATCCGCCACCACTCTGCCGCGCATGTCTCGTTTGCCGTGGCGATCGAGGACGGGCTGATCACCCCGGTGATCCGCGATACCCATTTGAAGACGGTCTTCGCCATCGCCACCGAGGCCAAGTCGCTCGGCAAACGCGCCAAGGAGAAGAAGCTGGCCCCCGCCGAATTCACCGGCGGCACCTTCTGCGTTTCCAATCTCGGCATGATGGGCGTCGACCGTTTCTCGGCGATCATCAACCCGCCCAACGCCGCCATCCTCGCAGTCGGCACCACGGTGAAAAAGCCCGTGGTGAAGAACGACCAGATCGTGATCGGCCACCGCATGAGCCTCACTCTCTCCTGCGACCATCGCGTGGTCGACGGTGCGGTCGGCGCGACCTACCTGGCCGCGTTGCGCGAGCTTCTCGAAAAGCCCGCGTTGCTCCTAATCTGAGCCTGAAGACTGAATTGGTAAATGGAGATGCGACCTCCCGGTCGCATTTTTCCGTTATCCTTCGGCCCGGGCTTTCGCCTCGGCCTCGATGAGTGCCGTGATCCGCTCGAGCTCGGCCTTCACTTTCAGTTTCACGTCCGCGAGTTCGCCGGCGCTGCCGACCTTCGCGCTGGCGAACACATAAAACTTCATCTTCGGCTCCGTCCCGCTGCCCCGCGCGGCAAAGGTGTAGCCGTTCGCGAGCGTCACGACGTAAAGATCCTGCTTCGGAATTTCGTCGCCGTCTGCATCGAGGATGGTCTCCCGGCCAAAATCTTGAAAACGAGTGACTGCAACCTCGCCAAACGCCTTGGGCGGGTTCGAGCGGTAGGTTTCCAGGATGCGCTTGATCTTCGCCGCGCCGCTCGCGCCTTCGTAATACAGGTTGACCACGCCTTCGCGGTAATAGCCGCAACGCAGGTAAATCTCATCGAGGTATTCCGGAACGGTCAGGCCGCGGTTTTTGACCCCGGCGCACAATTCCGCGAACATCAGGCAGGCCGCATTGCCATCCTTGTCCCGCACGTAGTCGTTGGGGAGATATCCATAGCTCTCTTCGCAGCCAAACAGGTAAAACGTGCTGTATTTCTGCAGGAGCCGGGCCCTTTCGACAAAGGGCGTGGCTTCGTAATCGAGCGCGATACCTTCCTTCGCCAGCAGTTCGCGCTTCAGGCCTTCCTCGTACCGTTTCAGTTTTGCCGCGATCCATTTGAAGCCGGTCAGCGTGTTGACGACTTTAACCCCGTGAGCGCGTCCCACGGCATCCTGCAGCTGGGTCGTCACGAACGTCTTGATGAGACAGGCCCGGTCCGTGCCTTCGCGGGGGATCCAACCGAGCTCCTTGTAGCGGGTAATCCGATAATCCGCCAGCAAGGCGCCAATTTGATTGCCGGTCAGCAATTCCATCTTGCCCGCGCGATTGCGCACCGCGCAACCCATCCGGTCGCAATCGGGATCGGTCGCCAGGACCACGTCACAATTTTTCTGCTCGGCCAAGGCGATCGCCTGCACCAGCGCATCCGCGTTCTCGGGATTGGACGATTTCACCGTCGGGAACCGCGGATCGAAAGCGAGCTGGGATTCGACTTCATGCACTTCGCACCCCACATGCACGAGCAAGGGAATGGAGGAAACGCCGCCGGTGCCGTGCAGGTTGGTAAAAGTCACCTTGAGCTTCTGCGGCTTGAAGACATCCGGATTGATCGCCGCGCGTGCAGCCACCGCGAGATATGCGTCATCGGCCGGGCGCCCCAACGTTACCACGCGGGTGAGATCTTTGGCTAAAAACGCCGGCAGCTCGGCCAAGGGGACCGCATTGACTTCGTCCACCACGCCTTTGTCGTGCGGCGGCACGACTTGCGCTCCGTCGTCGAAATAGGCTTTGAAGCCATTGTCATGGGGCGGATTGTGGCTCGCCGTGACCACGATGCCGGAGTGCGCCTTGAGATAGCGCACCGAGAAGCTCAATTGCGGTGTGGAACGGGGACCGTCGAAAATATACGCCACCCCGCCCAGCTTCGTCCAAGTCGAGGCCGCCAGCTCGCAGAAATGCCGGGAAAAATGGCGCACGTCATGAGCGATCACGAGTACCGGGACCGCATAATTCTCCCGGCTCATCAGGTATTTTTTCACGTACCGGAAAAGTCCCATCGTGGCGCGGATGAGCGTGAAATCATTCAGCATGTTGCTGCCCACCGCGGGATTTTCCGGACGGTTGAAGCGTTCGGGACGGCCCGTTTCCGCCGCAGTGCTGACCGCTCCGATCGTGCGACCGCGCATTCCCCCGGTGCCAAATTCCAAGTAACGATAAAACCGGTCGTTCAGTTCACTCCAGGCCTGCCTCGCGACCAACTCCTCGATGCTGGCCGCCACCCAGGGGGGGAGCCCGCCGGAAAGCCAGGCGCCGATATTCTCGGCAGTGGAAGGAAGCAACTGGCCGCTGCGAACCGCGGACTGGATTTTTTCAGAGGGGGTCATAACCAAAAAGTCGAAGGACGGTCATTGTGAACGGAACGACGAATCCAGGGCGAGCCGGGAGTGTGTGTTGTAAGCCACCTCGGCGAGGTGGCTGGCCAGGTCAGCGACCCGGCCTACAACCCTTGCTCGATACATCATACCAGGTATAGCCCGTGGACCACCGCCGGCTTGGGCGAACGTTTGCCCCACGCGTCCGCAAATGAATCCTCGTCGGAGCCAAACAACGGCGAGACTTCGATCACGGCGGAAGGCAGGCCCGTGGCATCGACCGACACCGCGGCGCCGTTGGCCTTCAACCAACGGGCGAATTGCCGGAGCTGGTCGTCGCGGGAAGTTTTTGGCGAATCGACGCCCTCGGCATTCTTGACCGGTGAAAAATCATCCTCGCGGCGGGTTTCGATCACGACCGGATTCTTGGCGAACGGCAGCGCGTCGAAAACAAAGAGTTCGAACTTCACCCCATTCGCCTTTTCCGGTTTCACCGGGTTGCCGGCGCTATCGATGACCGGGATTTTTTTCTCGGCCCGGTGAAACGGCAGCGCACCCGCGGCGGACATTTTCCGCACGAACTCTCGGTCCAGGACATGAATCGCAATGCTGCCGCCGATATAGCGCAGTTTCCCGTTCGCATCGGTCTCCTGCTGCATCGCCATCGGCAGGTCGGAATATTCCACCACCACCTGCTTCCCGTTCTGCTGGCAGAAATGGCCGAGTTTTTCCTCAGGATAGGCCTTGGTGACCATCTTGCTCGACATCTCTGACCCGCGCACGCGATGCCAGCCCAGGAACGCCGGATCAACACAGCGCACAAGGGGATTATCCACCTGGAAATAGCTGATCAGATCGATGCCTTCCTTCGCCATCAGCTCCAGCGCACCGCTGCGTTCGAGGGCGCGCAATGAGCCGCCGTGGCCGTCCGGAGAAAGCGCAATGCTGTCTTTCGACTCGAGCAGGATTTTCCCAGCGAAGTCCACCGCCGGCATCCGGCCCTGGCGGAAAAAATGCACCCGTTTTTCGTCCAGTCCGAAAAAGCGGTTTTCAACGAAGAACGCCTGCGTCGCCTCGTGGTTATGATGGCTGGTCATGATGAACCAGTGCAACGGCCGGCCATAACGCACCCCGGCCGCCCGGATCTTTTCCGCGAACACCTGGAAGAGCGGCTTCTGTTTCAGCGGGGTGACCGGAAAAGTGCCCTTCGGCCCGTCGTAGCCCAGCCTGGTCCCCTGCCCTCCCGCCACCGTGAACACCGCCACCCTCCCCATGCGCAACACCTCTTCTCCCTCGGTTTTGGCCTGCGCCCAAGCTTTCGCGTCGCCGCCGCGGTCCGGCAACGGTTCGTAAGGCGCGGGTTCCAGCCCCTTCAGGTCCACGCCGGCCGACGCATCCTTGGCGACCAACGTGCGCACGAGTCGGTCGACTTCGGCGAGGTCGATCTCCCCGGCCTGCTCCAGCAAGCGGCTCTGGCCCTCCGCCGGGAGCTGGTCGAAAAAAGCAAAAACCTGGCCCTGTCCGGCGCGTTGGAATTGCTCGACGAGAGGATGGGTGGGCATGCGGAAAAGTCGCGATCCAGTTAAGGGTTAAAAATAATCGTTAATGGGGAGGAAGGGAGCAGACTCGCAAGAAAGTTATTGGTTCGGGGATAAGTGGATCGCAGCAGACACTTGTTTCGACCAGCCGGGTTACATCCCCTGCGCCCTACGGACGGTCCGCGTTAATCGGTAAATCGGAAAATAAACTCATCCGGTTTCGCATAACCGAGACGCCGCCGGATGACTTTCTCCACATAGGCCGGATCGTTGCGCAAGCGATCGAGGATCACCTCCTGCTCCCGCAACCGCGCCTCCGCCTCCGCCAGCCGGCGGCGATTGTTGGCTTCCAACTGCTGCAGACGGTTGAACTCCGCCCGGGTTTGCCAGAAAAACGCCGCCGAGGTCAAACCCACGCCCACGAAGAGCAGAAAATAGAGACTGATGATGAGGCGGCGGAGATTCATGAGGCGCGGACGCGCCGTTATTGGTTATGAGATATCCGTTATTAGTAAAGTCCTGCGCGGCGGCACAGGTGCCGTGCGAGTTGTAGGCCAGGT
>CAMAPG010000155.1 GCA_945859965.1 Opitutus sp. GAS368
TCCGCCAGTTGATCGCCGACTGTCACGAGACCCCGCACAAGAAAGCGCAGCTGCGCCGGCGGGCCTGGCAGCTCTTTCGCGCGCTGCTCGACCGCAAGATCATGGAATGGATTCCACCGGAGCCGTCCGGCCGGAAATTGCGGGTGAACCTCGTGCTGCAGGACGACTTTTCACTGCACCAGGCGCTTTCGCTCTACCTGATCGACACGCTGCCGCTGCTGGACCGGGAATCACCGGACTATCCCTTCGATGTGCTGACGTTGTGCGAGGCGATCGTCGAAGATCCCGAGCAGATTCTGCGGCGCCAGGTGGACAAACTCAAAGGAGAGAAGATCGAGGAGATGCGGGCCGCCGGTGTGCCCTATGAGGAACGGATGGAGAAACTCGAGGCGATCGAACATCCCAAGCCCCTGCGGGAGTTTCTCTACGAGACGTTCAATGTGTTTGCGGCCGCGCATCCATGGATCGACCAGGAAAACGTCCGGCCCAAGTCGATTGCCCGCGAAATGTTCGAGCGCTATCTCTCGTTCTCGGACTATGTGCGCACCTATGGACTGGAGCGCTCGGAAGGACTGCTGCTGCGTCATCTCTCGCAGGTCTGGAAAGTGTTGTCGCAAACCGTGCCGGAAAATTTCAAGAGCGAGGAAGTGGTGGAGATGGAAATTTATTTCCGGGAATTGATCCGTGGAGTCGACTCGAGCCTGCTGGAGGAATGGGAGCGCCTGCGGAATCCGGCATTCATTGCGGCGGAGAGCGCGGACAAGCCGGAACGCCCGAAAGCCTACGATCTCACCCGGGATGGGCCCGGTTTCCGGCGGCTGGTGCGCACGGCCCTGTTCGGATTTTTGCAGGATGTGGCGGCGCGCGACTGGGAAAGCGCGGCCGCCCGATTCACCGAACCGGCGGACGAACGGTTCGCCGCGGAGGTGCGCGCGATCGAGACTGCGTTCACTGCTTATGCCGCCGCGCGCGGCCGGTTTCGGCTCGATCCGGAAGGGCGTTCCGCGAAACACACGCATTGGAGGGAGGAAGCGGCGGCGGGGGAGTGGAGCGTGGCGCAAATGCTGATCGATGCGGACGAACAGAATGATTGGGAGGCGGTGTTTGCCGTGGCATTAGAAAAATCCCGCGCGGAAAATCGCGCCGTCCTGCGCTTCGTGGGAGTGAAGCCTTTATCCGGGAGCGGGGCGTTGTCCGAAATCCAGGGAAAGTAGTTTTTTAGAAACGTTTCCGGAGATCACGGCTTGTATTTTACGTTGCGACGACACCTACGGACAAATCCAGACGGCCAAAATCGCGAAAGCCACGTGGAGACGGGATGGCTTCGTCTCCCTGCGCAATGGCGGTGATGACACGGGGATAATCACAACCCGTCCCATTTCCGTCGGGCAGGCCACTCGGCTTAAAATCAACGCCGCCCTGCTTTCCGGAGGAGAGTTGAAGGTCGAGATTCTGAATGAAACCAAGGCACCAATCCCGGGTTTCACGCTCGCAGAAGCCACCGCGGTGACGGGTGATGTGCCGGCAGCCACGATCAGCTGGACAAAACCCGCCGACCTCAGGGTCCTTGCCGGAAAAACGATCATCCTGCGCTTTTACCTCAAGGGAGGGGATTTGTATTCGTATTGGCTGGAGTGATTTCACCCCGGGTCTTGCAGCCCGCGTTTGGACGGAAATACTGTGGGCGATGTCGCTGCCCACCATCGTCCACCTCGACGCCGACGCGTTTTTCGTCTCGTGCGAACTGGCGCTGAAGCCGGAGTTGCGCGGCACCAGGTGCGCGGTCGGAGGACGGGAACGGGGGATCATTTCGTCGGCGAGCTATGAGGCGCGGGCGTGCGGCGTCTATACGCCCATGCCGACCGCCCGGGCACTCAAGGTGTGTCCGGATTTGATCATGCTCCCGCACACATCAGGACTGTACGGCAAGGTTTCCGGCCAGATGTTCGATCTCTGTGAAACGCTGACTCCATTCGTGCAGCGCAATTCGATCGACGAAGGCTATCTTGATCTCGGTCCCTGCGGCTTCACGACGGTGACGGAGATCGAAGCCCGGGTCCGCCAGCTGCAGCAGCGGCTCTGGGCCGACCTGCAGGTACCGGTCTCGTTTGGGCTGGCGACCAACAAGCTCGTGTCGCAAATCGCGTCCAAGCTCCGCAAACCACGCGGTTTTGTGACCGTGCCGCCCGGAACCGAAGCGGCCTTTTTGGCGCCTCTGCCGGTCGGAAAACTTCCGGGCGTGGGACCAAAGACGGAAGCTGCACTGGAAGGAGAGGGGATCGCCTTTGTCCGCGACTTGCTGGCCCGCAGCGACCGCGAGCTGAAATCCTTGTTTGGGGCTGGCTGGGAGGAAATGAGGGCCAGCGCGGAGGGCCGCGACGACCGGCCGGTGGACACTTCGGACGAGGACGCCAAAAGCTATTCCCAGCAGGAGACTTTCGGCCGCGACATCGGCGATTTCGCCGAAATCGAGCGCATCGCCAAACGCATGGTGGACGAGCTTCTCGCCAAGATTCGCGAAGACAAAAAACGCGTGCGCACGCTGACGGTCAAAGTGCGTTATCCCGACTTCACCCAGGAGTCGCACGGCCGCAGCCTCGAAACAGCGACCGATCTCGAAGCGCCCTTTTATTCCCTGGTGGCGCCACTGCTGCGCGTCGCCTGGAAGCAACGCCGGCCGTTGCGGCTGGTCAGCGTGCGTTTTTCCAGCGTGGAGGAACCGCCGGCCCAGCTCGAAATGTTTGCGCAAACCGAGGAGAAGCGCCGCCGTCTTGCCGGCGTGCTCGACCAGCTGAATAGCCGCGGACGCGATGCGGTCGTTCAGCATGGTCATCAGTTGGGAACGCAGAAGGCGCAAAAGAATGCGGAAGAGGCAGAGGGTTGAGGCCCGCCTTTTCCGCCTCCTCGGCTTGCCTCCGCGGACCCCGTGTTAAGACTATGCGCGCATGCCGATTTACGAGTTTTACTGCCCGGACAATCATACGATCTATCAGTTTTACGCGAAGACCCTGGCGCAGGGGAAAATCATCCCGCAGTGTCCGGACAATCCCGCTTACCGGATGGGAAAAATTCTTTCCTCGTTTGCCGTGACCAGCGGTGGCCGGAAGGGCGACGAACCGCCGCCATCACTCCCGGCGGGCGAGACTGGAGATGTGGCCCAGGATGCCAAAATGGAGGCGGCGATGAACGCGATGGAAAGTGAATTCTCGCAGGTCGATGAGAACGATCCGAAGGCGATGGGTCGGATGATGAGACGTATGACCGAACTCAGTGGCGAAAAGATCGACGGAGAAATGGAGCACGTGGTGCGCAAACTCGAGGAAGGGACCGATCCCGATGCGCTGGAAGAGCAGTTGGGCGGGGAAGTCCCGTGTCACATGCCCGATCCTTATGGCGATGGGCCTGGGGGCGATCAGACTGCTCCCGCTGAGCCAAAGGAGGCCCGGCAGCGGTTTCGGGCGCGCGCCCTGCCGCCGCGGCGCGATGCGCAGCTTTACGATTACCCGTAGCTTGCCCAAGGCCCGGCGAGGAGCAGCAGAATCCCATTGGATTCAGTGCCGGAATCGCACTGGATTCATCGCTTCGTTGCATGACCACACCTAACGCCGATCCCATCCTCGCCCGCATTGCCGCGGGTAAACGCGTCGTGCTCGCGCAAACGGATCAGCTGCACCGCGGGTTCGGCCGGACCACGAGCGATTGGAAAAGTGACGGCACTCGGATCACGCCGGTGGACGTGGCGATTTCCGAAGCGATTATGGGCGGCTTGGGCGAAGCCTTTCCCGGAGACGATTTCTTCAGCGAAGAACTGACGCGGGCGGATGAGCCTTTGCCGCTCACCCGGCGCTTTGCCTGGATCCTCGATCCGATCGACGGCACCAATAATTACGCGATGGGGATCGCGCTGTGCGCCATCTCGCTCGCCTTGCTCGAAAACGGCGTTCCGATCTACGGCATCGTCTATGATCTTTCGCGGCGTACGCTGATGCATGGGGGACCCGGATATGGATTGTTCGATGGCGAAAAACCGGCGCACGTCCGGACGGATCCGCCCCATCCGCAAACCTTGATCGGATTTCACAGCCCTTACAGCAAAAGCTATGCGCCGCACGCGCAAACCCTGGTGGAGAATTTTAAGATCCGCGGCCTTGGCAGCAGCACCCTTCACCTGGCCTATGTCGCGGTCGGCATCCTCGACGGAACGGTGGATCACAACGTCAAGATCTGGGATATCGCCGCCGCTATCCCGATGTGCCAGGCCGGCGGGGGCGTCGTTCAGTTCATCAATGGTGAAATCCTGCCGCTGCGGCAGTTCGACCTGAAGATGGGCCGTATTTTCTATATCGCCGGGAATGCGGCGGTATGCGCGAAGGTGCGGGAGCTGCTGAAGATCTAAAGCGCCCGAGCCGACAGGGGTGGAACGCGTTGACCTCAACGCGTTTTAGGCGCTCTCAAATTGAGCACGTTGGGGTCAACGTGCTCCACCTTCACACCAGGTATGGCTGGAGCGGCACGGGATCGAGCACCTTGCTCTTCGGGGCCTGTTCGGTGAGCTGTTGCAAAAACCAGGCGCGCGCGGGTGGATCGCCGTGGGTGAGGACAATGCTGCGCGCGCCGGTTTGGACGGCGAATTCCAGCAATTCTTCGCGGTCGGCATGACCGCTCAATTCGAAGCGTTCGACGCGGGCCTTGATCTTGGCTTTCACGTGGGCGGTCTCGAAAACGAAGGTCTCGCCGGTCTTTGTCGCGAGGAGTTTTCCGCCCGGGGTACTGGGATCGCAATAGCCGACGAAACCGATCGTGTTGCGCGCATGGCCGAGCAGGCCGGAGGCGAGCGCATAGCTCGGGGTGTTCTCGACAAGCATGCCCGAGCTGATGATGTAGAGAGCGTTCTGCTGGGGATCCTCGCCCGGGGTGAGCTTGCGGGGCGTGGGCTTGATCTTGAGATCCTTGATGATGCCCCGGTTGAACTGCACGTGATTGGTTTTCCGGCTGATCTCGTCGAAATAATCCGCGAGGTCCATGCCGAGACCGGAGGCGAAAATGGGGCAGTCGACCAGTTTCCCGAATTTTCGGGCATCGTGCATGATGGCGAGAATCTCCTGCATGCGGCCGAGCGCAAAAACGGGAATCAGGAACGATCCGCCCCGCTGGATGGTGTCGTTGATCGAGGTGATCAGACGCATGACTTCCGCGCTGCGACCCTTGTCGGCGGGACGCTCGTTGTCGCCACGGGTGGTTTCCATGATGATCGTATCGAAATGACCGGCCGGCAGCTTGGCTCCCTTGAGGGTGCGCTGGTCGGTGAAAAGCACGTCTCCCGTGAAAAGAATCTGGCGGTGCTTGTGGTGAATCTCGACAGCCGCGGCACCGGCGACATGGCCGGCCGGGTGAAAAATGACCTCAATCTCGTCCTTCGTGCCGCGGAATTTCTTGGCATGGCCAAAGGGCAGTCCGGTCAGGCGTTTGCCGCAGCGGTCGATTTCATCGTGGGTGAAAAGCGGGTAATCCGGGATATCGAGATCCTCGCGCTGCCGCATCATCACATTGGCCGAATTATGCAGCATGCGCTCGACCAGCATACGGCTGGAAGTGGTCATGATCACCGGCGTATTGGGATGCTCCCGCATCAGCACAGGCAGGCTGCCGATGTGATCCAAGTGGCAGTGGGTGATGATGATGAGGTCCAGGTTTTTGCCGCGAAGGGGCGCAAGATCCGGAGTGGCCAGGCGGCCCACTTTTTTCGGATTAAGGCCGCAATCGATGACAATATTCAGGTCGCCGATCTGGACAAACAGCGAATTGGCACCAATGCCGCCGTCGCGGTTCAGGTCGGTAAGTTTCATTAATCCCGGTTGAAGAAGAGTATTTCGGTGCGAAGAACGAGCACGATTTTCAAGCCCTCGGCACGATCATCCCGAAAGCCGGCACCAAAACATGAATCTTCCGGCCGAGATCGTCCACCCCGTGGAAGCTACCCTGGGCTTCGGCATCGCAGCCGGTGACATGGTAACTGTTGTAGGAAAACTGTTCCCCGGGCGCGAGACGCGGGGTTTCGCCCACGATTTTGTCGCCTTCGATCACGAGCCGTTCGCCATCGGCATGCAGGATGACCCATTTGCGGCCGAGCAGGACTACGGTGTGCTCCGAGCCGTTGGCGATGGTGATATGGTAGACAAACGCGTGCGGCTTGTTCGCCGGCAGGCTCGCTCCGCCATGGTGATAGCAGAGTTTATCGAGGGAAGCGGTCAGGCCGGGCAGTTCAAGGGAACAGGACACCCCCCTAAGAGACGCGGGATCGCGAAGGCGGCAAGCGGCTTTCGGACTTGCTGAGTGGGGCGCCGACCCGCAAAAACGCCGGTTTATGGCAAAATTGGCTCTCCTGTCCGTCAGCGATAAACGCGGTTTGGTCGAGTTTGCGACGGCACTCGTCCGCCAACACGGCTTCACGCTCCTCTCCACGGGCGGTACGGCCAAGCTCCTGGCGGAGCAAGGGCTGCCCGTGACCGAAGTGAGCCAACACACCGGTTTTCCCGAGATCATGGAGGGACGGGTCAAGACCCTCCACCCGAAGATTCACGGAGGACTGCTTTGCCGCCGCGACAAACCCGATCATCTCGCGCAGGCGCGCGCCAATGCGATCGAGCTCATCGATCTGGTGGTCGTGAACCTTTACCCCTTTGAGCAAACGGTGGCGAAGAAGGACGTGCATTTTGAGGAAGCGATCGAGAACATCGACATTGGCGGCCCCTCGATGCTGCGCAGCGCGGCCAAGAACCACGAAAGCGTCTCGGTCGTATGCGACCCGGCGGATTATCCGGCGGTGCTTGCGGCGATGGCGGGATCGCCCGCCGATCTGCTGGCTTTGCGCCGCAAACTGGCGCTGAAAGTGTTTCAACGGACAGCGACCTATGATGCAGCCATCGCCCGCTACCTGGAAACCCAGGCGGCGGAACCGGATCTCGAGGCGCTCAGCGGTTTTCCCGCGTCGCTCTCGTTTTCCTGGAAGAAGGCGCAGTCCCTCCGCTACGGAGAGAATCCGCACCAGAAAGCCGCGCTTTACGGGACCTTTCACGACCACTTTGAGCAGCTGCAGGGCAAGGAGCTGAGCTATAACAATATTCTCGATATCACGTCGGCGACGTACCTGATCGGCGAATTCGAGCGGCCGACCGTGGCGATTTTGAAGCACACTAATCCCTGCGGCGTGGCGAGTTCCGACACGCTCGCGGCCGCCTGGGAGCAGGCCTATGCGACCGACCGCCAGGCACCGTTTGGCGGGATCATTGTGGTGAACCACACGCTCGATGGCGCCCTCGCGAAGATGATCGCGGAGATCTTCACCGAAGTGATCATTGCCCCGCGT
>CAMAPG010000156.1 GCA_945859965.1 Opitutus sp. GAS368
AAGCCGGGTATGATCCGCGCGCCGCGATTCGTTTCTGGGAAAAGATGAATGCCGCGGAAAAAAGCAGCAAGGTCCCGGCGTGGCTCTCGACGCATCCGGCAGGTCCGCAGCGTCTGGCCGACTTGAAGGAACTGGCACCCCGTTTTGTCGCGCTGTACGAAACCAGCCGTAACCAGCAGCAGCCGGTGGACGCCAATCAGGTCATTGGGAAGTAGGGAGAATCGGAACGATATTACGCCGATTCTCACACCGGGTTTAGCCACGAAAGAACCCAAGGTTTGGATGACACGGCGGCTTTTTTATACGCTGATCGGCGTTTCTGGCTAGCTCGTTGAGCGGTTGTGAGCCACCTTGGCGAAATGTTCGATCCCGTTGAAAAACTTAAGGAATTTATCCGCCAGCCCAGCATCTCGGCCGATCCGAAAGCCAAAGCGGGGATGAAGGGGGCGCAGGAATTCGTCGCCGGACTGCTGGACTCGCTGGGGTTTGCGGTGGAGGTCGTGAAGACCGATTTGCACCCGATCATTCTCGCCCGCCGCGCTGGTGATTCCTCCTGGCCACACGTCATCATTTACGGACACTACGACGTGCAGCCGGCGGATCCTTTGAACTTGTGGGCGCCGGCACCCTTCGATCCGACCATTCGCGATGGGCGGATTTATGGGCGTGGCGCAGCGGATAATAAAGGCCCCCTGATGGTTCATATTTCAGCGGTGGCCCGACTGCTGGAGGAGAATCCGCGCCTTCCGCTCAAGATCACGTTTCTCATCGAGGGCGAAGAGGAAATGGGTAGCCCGAGTTTTGGGCCATTTCTCGAAAAATACCAGGATGAGCTCCGCCGGGCCGATTTCGTCTTTTTGTCGGATACCGGCATTCCGAACGAGGACCAGATGGTGATTACGGCCGGCCTGCGGGGATTGGCCCTGTTTGACCTGGAGGTGACAGGCGCCAAAGGCGACTTACATTCCGGCCTTCACGGCGGCGTGCTGCGCAATCCGATCCAGGCGCTGGCTGAGATCTGCGCCAGCCTGCACACGGCGGATGGGAGGGTCAATGTCCCCGGCTTCTACGATGACGTCCTCGACGTCCATCCGTGGGAACGCGAGGAATTGAAAAAACTCGGAGGCGACGAAAAAGCCTATGCGGCGTTTCTCGGGATCGACGCGTTTTATACCCCGACCGGTTTTCCCCCTTTTGAGGCCGTGCGTTTCCTGCCGACGCTGGAATTCAATGGCATTGGGGGAGGATATCAGGGCGAGGGGACGAAGACCGTGATTCCGAGCAAGGCATTCGTGAAAATCAGCTGCCGGCTCGTGCCCAATCAACAGCCGGACAAGATCAAGAAACTTGTGATGGACGCCATTTGCGCACGCGCCCCTCAAGGCGTGAAACTGGAATTTATCGATCAACACAAAGGCGATCCCTACGTCGTGGTTCCACCCGGACGCAGCAACACTCCGAAAAACCAATCGGCAGTGCTCGCCCAGGCCTTTCGGGCGACGGATGCAGCAGTCACCGCGATTTGGGGCCGCCCACCGCTTTATTTACGTGAAGGGGGAAGCATCCCAATCATCGCCGACATTAAGCGCGTTCTGGGCCTTGATTCCGTGCTATTGGGGCTGTTCCTGCCCGAGGACAATCTCCATGCGCCCAACGAGAGTTTTAAGCTCAGCGTGATGGAGAAGGGGATTGCCACCTCACAGCGCATCCTGGCGGCGGTCGCGGCGGCAGGCAAAAGATAGCGGCGCGCCGTAGGTTTTCTCCGGAAAATAAAAAGCCCCAGTTAAAACCGGGGCTTTGATATCGCGCGAAGGGCGGAAATTATTTCTGAAGGATAACGAGCTCAACCCGGCGATCCTTGCCCATGGCGGCTTCATCACCGTTTTTGACCGATTCAAGGCTGCCCTTGGAAAGGGTTTCTAGTTTGTCCGCGCTGACCTCGATCGTGGCGAGATACTTCTTCACCGCGGCTGCCCGGCGATCGCCGAGGCCGAGGTTGTATTCCGCCGTACCGCGCCAATCGCAATGGCCTTCGAGCAACAAACGGCGCTCTGGGTGCTCTTTGAGATATTTCGCCGCTTCCTGGAGCTTGGTGCGTTCGCTGGCCTTGATGACCTGGCTATCGAAATCGAAGTAAACCGTCTGGGTTTGGAGCGTCGTGCGATCCTGGCCGTTCAGGTCGAAACCCGCATCGCGCGCGGTCAACAGGCTGTTGGGATCCACCACGGTATCGACTCCCGTCGCATTGATATTCGAGCCACCGGTCTGCGGGCCCAGAATCGTCGCGGTCGGATCTGGACGGGTCGGTTTCTTGGTGCAGCCGGTGAGAGCCAAGGCGGCACAAACGAGAGCAGGAAAAAGTTTCTTCAAGGCGGTGTTCATGAAAAGCGAGGGGGACGAGACGTTCTGTAATCTATTGGGCGAGGATTTTTGCCGCGGCAAGGCTTTTACAGAGTTTTCTTTGGCTCAATCAGGCCGATCTCAAGGGCATAACGGGTCAGGCTGGCGACATCGTGCAGGTTCAGCTTACGCATGAGATTGGTGCGGTGGTTATCCACCGTTTTCACACTGATGCCGAGTTTGGCGGCGATTTCTTTGGTCGAATTGCTTTCCGCCACCAATTGCAGGATCTCGCGCTCGCGGTCCGTGAGGAAATCAGGGGCACTGCTCGCGCTGGGGTTGGCGACCGCATTGCGAAGCAGGGCGGCGACGGCCGGCCCAAAATAGGTCCCGCCATTCGCGACGGTTTCCAACCCTTTCTTGAATTCGAATAATCCCGCGGTTTTTTCCACGAAGCCATGGGCGCCGGCCTCGAGCATTTCCCTCACCAGCACAGGATTTTCGTGACCCGAGAAGACCAGTACGCGCATCGTCGGCAATTTCTTGCTGATCCGGCGGAGCAGGTCGACGCCATTGAGACCCGGCAGTTTGGCGTCAAGGACCAGTAAATCCGGCTTCACCTCCAGGCAAAGATTGTACGCGCTCTGACCATCGCCACTTTCGCCGACCAATTTGTAATTTGCATCCAGCCGGAGGATCTCGGCCAGCATTTCCCGAATTGCAGTTTGGTCTTCGATAATTACAAGGTGTTTCATTAGGTGTTAGGCACCGGGCGGTTCAGGCTTCGGTCGAAGCATTTACGATGTGTGAGCGGTTGAAAATCACAATCTATCTCCATCCTCCGGGGGTAAAATGAAGATTGACCGATCATTGGCTCGCGCTACGTCTCCCGCTCGAAACGCAACCCGAACAGTGCTGGCAGACCCTGTGTCCCGCGACCACACTTTTCTCCGGAAGCTGGTGGGCTGGCTGGGATTCGAACCCAGAACCAATTGCTTAAAAGGCAACTGCTCTACCATTGAGCTACCAACCCCCATGCTACTGGAACGTGCGAAATAGGTTTTCGCTTTGCCGCTTGGCAAGAAATTTCTCCTCTGAAATTGTCCGGCACCGTTGACCTGCAGTGGCGGACGGGGTATTCAGCCCACTTCTTAAATCCTTGGGAACAATTCAAAAATACGCCCGTCAGAGCGAAGTTGATCGTATGTCAACTAAAGCGCAAGAAGTGGCCTTCGACCGTTTACTGGTGGACCGTTTCAAAAGCGGCGACCAGGAGGCTTTTAATGAAATGGTGACCCGCTATTGGGATCGCATTTATGGCATGGTCAACCAGCTCCTGCGCAACCCCCAGGATGCGGAAGAGGTGACCCAGGATGCATTTATCCGCGCGCACCGCGGTCTGGTCAACTTTCGCGGCGATTCGGCCTTTTCCACGTGGCTGTATCAAATCGCGACGAATCTCGCCCGGAACCGCTATTGGTACTGGTGGCGCCGCAAACGCGATAAATCGGTCTCGTTTGACGCCCCGGTCAGTGCGGACAATGCCACGACGCTGGCAGAGCTGATTCCCGCTGAATTGGAGACCCCGGAGGATGCGACGGTTACCCAGGAGCTGATCAGCGGGATTGCCGCCGGAATGGAGAAACTGACGGCCAAGCACCGGGAAATTCTGATCTTACGAAACGTGAAAAATCTGTCCTACGAGGAAATTGCCGCCATTCTCAGTATTTCCGTGGGTACAGTCAAAAGCCGCATCGCCCGCGCGCGCGATAGCCTGCGCGCCAAACTCGGGGAGGATTTCAAATGAAAGACGCCAAGTTCATCGAACTGCTCAATCTTTACGTCGATCAACAGATCGACGCGACCGACGCGGCCTTGCTCGAATCCGAGATCCTGCACAATCCGGCGCGCCGCCGCACCTACCAGCAGTATTGCCGCATGCACCGCGCCTGCGCCGTGCTGTTTGAGCAGTCGCTACCCCAGGGTGGCGTGAGCGATAAACTCGCTGCCGCAGCCCAGGCTGCGGAAGAAAAAGTGGTGGCGTTTCCCGCTCCCCGGCGTCGCCTGTCGCATCTATTTTATGCCGGTGGCCTCGCCGCGGCGGCCTGTGTGGCGGTGCTCTTCGTCAACCGTCAGATCGAAAAGACCTCCGTCCGTCCTGCGGTCGCTGAATCTTCCCAAGCCGACCAGATCGTCCAGATTGCGGCGACGCCGCAGCCTGCTGGAGCCTCAGTTCCGGTGGCCGGGAGCAACTATCATCCCGTGCTGGTCACCCAAAGCCTCCGTTTGAATTCCAATTCGCAGGCGGACATGGTCAGCCTGAACAACGGCCGGCCTTTGCTCGATTGGGTCGATAAGGTTCAGCTCGCGCCTCTCCAGATGCCGGCCAACGACGCCTTTTTCGCGAATCGGGCGGTCGATCAGAACGCTTTTAGCAATCGCCGCCCCATGCATGGAACCTTGGAAAAGGCCGCCTGGCAGTTCCAGCGCTAGTTCAGCGCTTTTTTGATGAGCGCTTCGGTGGAAGCAGTTCCACCCAGCGCCAACGCCGCCCGCCGGACCGCTTGGTCGGCATCGGCAGACTTATAGCCGAGGGCGACCAGGGCAGCGACGGCATCGCGATGTGGGCTGCCGGCTTCGCCAGAGTCCGAACCCGCGCCGCCCGCCGTCAGCGGTGACATCGCCCCGCCGGCGCCCACCTTGGCCTTTAATTCCACGATCAGCCGCTCGGCGGTCTTTTTGCCAATGCCCGGACACTTGGCGAGTGTGCCCACGTCGCCCAGGCGGATGGCGCTTTCAAGCAGGGGCAGGGAGAGCTTGCTCATGATGGTCAGTGCGACCTTTGGTCCCACGCCGGTCACGTGCTCGATCATCAGCCGGAAGAAATCGCGCTCCGCGGGCGAGGCGAAGCCGTAAAGCGTCTGGGCATCCTCGCGATACACCACATGCGTGTGCAATTTCACGCTTCCTCCGGTTGGGGGAAGTTTCTCCGCCGTGGTGACCGGAATATTGACCTCATAGCCGAGGCCGTTGAGCTCGATGATCGCGTGCAGGGGCGTGGCCGCGGTCAACGTGCCCTGGATCGAGGTGATCATGAACGCAGGCCCAGCACGTCCTGCATGTCGTAAACCCCGGGTTTTTGCCCGATGACCCACTGGGCGGCCCGGACTGCGCCTTGCGCAAAAATCGCACGATCGCTCGCTTTGTGCGTGAGCTCGATGCGTTCGCCCAAGGCGGCGAACATCACGGTGTGGTCGCCCACGACGTCGCCGCCGCGCAGGGCATGGATGCCCACCTCGGTGGAGCGTCGCTCGCCGGTGATCCCTGAACGGCCATGGCGCAACGCGGACACGTCGAGCTTGCGCTCCTGCAGGATGATTTCGAGCAGGCGCGCCGCGGTTCCGCTGGGGGCGTCTTTCTTGAAGCGGTGGTGCATTTCCACGACTTCGGCGTCGTATTCCGCGCCGAGCACGCTTGCCGCGCGTTGGGTGAGGGCGAAAAGCAAATTGACGCCCACGGAAAAATTCCCCGCCCAGACGCAGGGCACCTTGGCCGCAAGCGCGAGCAGTTCCTGGCGTTCCCCGGCGGCGTGGCCCGTCGTGCCGATCACGATCGCCTTGCGCTCTTTGACCGCCAGTTCGAGCAAGGCGCGTGTGGTCTGATGGGAGCTGAAATCGATGATGACATCGCAGCGCGCGAGCGCGTCGGCGGCATTGTCACCGACATCGATGGCGGCGCCCACGTTGACACCCGCGGCCTTGGCCGCGGCCGCCACGGCCTGGCCCATGCGACCCTTGGCCCCGTTGATGAGAATGTTCAGCGCCATGGGATTATTTCCGGCGATTCAGTTCCTGGAGTGCCTGCGCCAGCACGCGCGCATTGGCGGGCGTCATTTCGCACAGCGGCGAACGCACCTCCGCTGAGGAAATAACCCCGGCTTCGGCGAGCACAGTCTTGATCGGAACCGGATTCGGTTCGATGAAGAGTGCCTTGAAGACGGGATAAAGGCGGCGATGGATTTTGCCGGCCTTGGCGAAGTCGTTCGCGAGTGCTGCCTGGACCATCTGATTGATTTCTCGCACGTAGAAATTCGAGGCCACGCTGATCACACCTTCGGCCCCGACGGCCATGAAGGGCAGGGTGAGCGAGTCGTCGCCACTGAGAACGGTGATATCGGCGCCCATGGCGCGCTTCAGGAGATCGACGCGATCCACGCTGCCGCCGGCCTCCTTGATGGTGCGGACATGGGGGTAACGCGCGCGCAGGCGCTCGACGACCGGCACGCCAATTTCGATGCCGCAACGGCCGGGAATGGAATAGAGAATGATGGGCTTGTCTGTGGCCTCCGCGAGTTCGGCGAAATAACGATAGACGCCTTCGGGGCTCGGCTTGTTGTAGTACGGCGCCACGACCAGCATCGCATCGGCGCCAGCTTCGTCGGAAAGGCGGGTGAGCTCGACCGCCTCGCGGGTCGAATTCGAACCAGTTCCGGCGATCACAGGGACACGACCCCGGGCTGCGGCGACGACCGCCCGGACCACGTCGAGATGTTCCTCGTGCGAGAGGGTGGGTGACTCGCCGGTGGTGCCGACCGGCACGAGACCGTTGATCCCGCCTTTGATCTGATACGCGACGAGCTTGGCCAGATCGTCGTAGGCGACCTGTTGATTTCGGAACGGCGTTACAAGCGCCGTAATGGTACCGGTTAGTGGGCGGAGTTTCATGACGAAGTGAACGGGTGGGCAATGTTGCCTTGCTGAACAGACCAGGCCGATTTAGAGAATCCGCAACGTTTTTTTCCCCGTATTCCCCATGACGCCACACACCGAAATGTTCAATGATCTGCTGAAGCTCGCCGTCGATAGCGGCGCCAGCGACATCGTGATCAAATCCAACAGGCCGGGCTATGTGCGGCTGGCTGGGCGTTTAAAGCCGGTGGACATGGATCCGATCACCT
>CAMAPG010000157.1 GCA_945859965.1 Opitutus sp. GAS368
TCCCGGTTTCGCGATCCCACACCACGGTCGTCTCGCGCTGGTTGGTGACGCCGACGCCGGCGATGGCATCGGTCGCGAGATTGGCCTTGGAAATCGCCTCGATGGCCGTGGCGTTCTGGCTCGACCAGATGGCGAGAGGATCGTGCTCGACCCAGCCGGGCTGCGGATAAATTTGCGGAAACTCCTTTTGCGCGGAGGACACCACGGCACCGTGACGATCGAAAACGATTGCGCGGGAACTGGTGGTGCCCTGGTCGAGCGCGAGAATATAGCGGGCTTTGCTCATCGGAAAAGAGGCTGAAGGTTAGAGACCGATGGCTTTGAAGAGCTGGGCGCCGGCGATGCCGCCCAGAATGGGGGCGATCACGGGAATCCAGGCATAGCTCCAATCCGATTTGCCTTTGCCTGGAATGGGCAGGATCGCATGGGCGATCCGCGGGCCGAGATCGCGGGCGGGATTGATCGCGTAGCCGGTGGGGCCACCGAGGGAAAGGCCGATCGCAAACACCAGCATGCCGACCAGGGCCGGCCCGAACCAAGTGCCCACGGCCGCAACCCAGGTTTCCTGGCCGGTGGCGGCGCCCGCCACGACCCGGCCGATCGAGAGTACACCGAAAATCAGTGCGGCGGTCCCGATGAATTCGGTGATGAAGGCCGGCCCGGTCCGCCGGATGGCGGGGGCGGTGCAAAAACACGCGAGCTTGGCGCCGGCGTCCTCGGTCGGACTCCAATGCGCCAGGTAAGTCAGATAAACCAGCGTGGCGCCGATCAGGGCCCCGGCGAACTGGGCGGCGATGTAACCGGGCACCAGGCTCCAGCTGAAGCTGCCGATGCTCGCGAGCGCCACGGTCACCGCAGGATTCAAGTGCGCGCCCGAGGTGCGGCCCACGGCGTAAACGGCGATCGCCACCGCGAAGGCCCAACCCGCGGTGATCACGATCCAGCCGCCGGAATTGCCTTTGGATTTTGCGAGCACGACATTTGCCACGACGCCGTTGCCGAAAAGAATCAGCAACGCGGTCCCGACCACTTCAGCCAGATAGGAATTCATAAGCACAAATAACGAAGGGTAACTTTCGTTGAACGGGGTTTGCGTGCCAGAGGTCGCAGCGCGGGACGTATCTGATTTTTTATGCAGGCCGCCGTCAACAGCGATGACGATTGGGTCGTGTCGCTAATTTGCGAACCGGAGAATAAATCGTGCTCGTTCTTCGTAATCTTTCACGTTCTCCCTCCAGCAAAGAACGAAGAACGATTACGAGAAAGAGAACGATCCAAGGCATCAGCTGCGAAATTAGGATACTGCCGACGACTGGCGCACTTGCTCCACGGCGAATCGGCTCCTGCTGGAAAGATTCCTTTTGAGAAACAGGGCAGCGTGGGGTGCCGTGCTCGAGACCAATACGGTTCATCCCGGGCGGCATGTTTCCAGATCGCACCGGATATTCGCGAAACAAAAAAATCGTTCTGCCGAATGCACTGAAAAGGAGCATGCATCCTGGCCTGGCCTGGCCGGCGAATCACGAGGTCACCACGTGCCCGGCAGCTTTGCGGCCTCGTTCGATGGATGGCTCAGGCGGAATTGTTGAGGCAGGGGCGATGGTTGGTCGAATCTTCGGCGCGACGAGGAAATGAAATGGTCGTTGATTCGTTTTTATTCTCTCATAACTGCGTAGATTACGAGTTTGTTAAATAGGTTGTGCGCGGAGTGGTTCCGGTGGCGCAGGGCAAGCGTGTGCCTTCGGGTGAGAGAGAGTCGTTAACTTTGAAATTCCCGGGCCTAGCCCGGTTTCCCAGCGTCATCCGATTGTTTTTGAGTTCCGATTCACGCGATTGAGGGATGACGCTCCGCTTTGTCCCGGGTTCGAGTGAGGGATTTACCCGGTTGCGCCGGAGGGGTTAACACGGGGAAATCGCTTGCGTCACCCCGGGCGCCGTGGAGACTCCGCCGCACCTATCCCATTTGTTTAGCTGCCCGACTGACCAAGAAACACGCAGGCTTAAGCCCGCTTTTCGCCGACTACATGGACGACAACGCTCCGCAGGAAAACCCGCCGTCGGGTTTCAACAAGATCGACCTGACCCAACTCCAAGGCTTCAGCTTTGGAACCCAGTGGACGCAGGACAAATCAGCCGGACGCGAAGCGCGTCAGGATGATCGTCCGCGACGGGAAGGCCCGGACCGCCGGGATGATCGTGGTGCGCCCGACCGGCGCGACCGCCGGGCTTTTCGCAAGCCGGCGACCGATGGGGCCAATGCGCCTGCGGGCGGCGCCGCGCCGGCTGCACCTGGAGCGGACGCGAGGGCTCCGCAGCGTGATTTTTCCGGCGGAGTGCGCCGGGGTGATTTTCGCGGGGGACCGCGTCGCGACGGCCAGGGAGACGAAGGCGGCGGTCGTTTCGCGCCGCAGGATCGCGGACCTTACGACAGTCCGTTTTTTGCCGCGACGTTTTATCCCGAGGACACCAGCTTCGCGACGCTGGCCAAAACCATTCGCGCTTCGTGCCGGACGTTTGAACTGTTCGACATCGCGAAGACAGTCATCGGCAAGCACGACCGTTTTGTCGCCGTGCTCCAGCGCAAGGCACCGGAAGGCGCTTTTGGCGGTCAAGGCTCCGGTCCTGCCCAAGGCAAGGAAGACGGCAAGAAGCCGGCTCCACTCGGAATGTCCGTTCCAGATGGCATTCCCTTTGAAAGTGAAGAGGCGGCGATTGCCCATGTGTTGGGCAAACACCTGGGCTTGTTTTTTGACAGTGCCGAGGTCGAGATCGATCCCCCCAAGGGCAATTTTCAGGTGGTCAACCGCTGCGGCATCACGGGTGAATTGCTCGGACCGCCCAATTACCACCGGTACAACCAGATCGTGCAGCAGCATTACGCCGCGCGCATTTCCCGCATGCCGTTCGATTCGTTTCGGGCGAAAATCGAGACGGTCCGTGAACCGGAGGTGATCAATCAGTGGGTTGAGAAGATGAAGAAGACCACGCGTTACACGTGGAAACTCAGCTCCGCCAAACCTGTGGTCGTTGCGGAAGCGGCTGCCCCGGTGGCACCCGTGACTCAGGAGGCCCCGGCCGGAAGTGAACCGGCTCCGGCGGATCAGGCGGCTGCAGCTCCGGCCGCGCCGGTCGCGGCGGAAACTCCCGCGGCGTTGACGTTCGATAGTCTCGAAGAGGCCCGCTCTTATCTGCTCACCAACGCTCGCGACAAGGTGGTGCGTCTGGTGGATAACGCCCGGTTTCACGGCAAGCTCATCGATAGCATTCCGCAGGGTGAGATCCGGCGCGCCGTTGAAGGCACGCTGGAGCGCCAGCAGCGTTTCCCGCTCGATACGGCCAATGCGTTGCGCGGTCGTTTGCGCCGCGAAGGCTTCACCATTTTCAAGAAGGGCTCGAAGGGCGTCAGCTACGTCTGCGCCGTGAAGCGGAAATTCCGCGTTCCCGGCCAGGTATTTGCCGACAGTATCAGCCAGTTGATCAGCTTCATCGAGCAGCATCCGATGGCGAAGGCCGGCGAGCTGCACACGAAGTTCCTCGGTCTCGCCCTGCCGGTGGCGCCCACACCCGAAGCGATCGCGGCGGGCACTGCCCCCGTCGATGTGCCGCTCACGCCAGAACAGCGCGAGAAAATCTCCCGCATGCAGGGCGATCTCGTCTGGTTGGTGCGCGAAGGCTACGTCACCGAGTTCATCGACGGCCGTCTCTTTGCCGCCCCGGCCATGGTTGAAGCGCGCAAGAAGGAGATCGAGTCGACGGAGCATGATCCGGAGAATTTTCCCGATGCTCCGGCGACGCCTGCAGTGGCACCTGCTCCCGCTCCCGCCCCGGTGGACAGCGGTAATGCCGCACCGGAAGCGACTCCGGCTCCCTCGACGGAATCCCGTCCGGAGTAAAACACCAAGCGCCGGTTTTTTCCGGCGCTTTTTTGTCTGCCAAAGGTGGGCGACGCTGCGCTCGCTTCGATCCCTGCTTCAGGGCGCTACACCGGCACGCGCCTTCGTGCGGGTTAGAACGTAGCGGCGATAGACGGCCCGCCCGTTGGCCAATCCGAGATAGGTACCGCTCTCGGTGGTGCTGGCGAAACTTCGGGCTACGTTTTGCAGCGGCTTGGGCACGCTGCGGGTGATGTCGGCGATGCGACGGACGGAGTCCGTTTCCATGGCGGCCATGACTCCGGGAGTCAGGTCTTCATCGATTTCAATGGTGAATGGCGCGGCGGCGAGTGCGGCTTCGAATTTTCCGAGTGCGTGCATCGCATCGGGCCGCCGGTAGAAAAAATCGGCAATCAGCAGGCGTCCGCCCGGGCGCAACACCCGTGCCGCTTCGGCGAAAAAGCGGGCTTTGTCGGGCAGGCAATGCGTGACCTCGACTCCGATCAGCACATCGAAGGCCGAGTCGGGAAAGGGCAGGGCGCACGCATCGGCTGTGATAAAATCGAGTCCGGGAGCGGAGAAATTTCGCCGGCACCAGCGCGTGGTTTGGGCCGCATAGTCCGCGGCCACCACTCGTCGCGGCGCATACATGCGATGGACATAGCGCGCCCCGCCGCCCCGGCCGGCTCCCAGTTCAAGGATCTCCTTGCCGGCCAGCGGCGTCTCGCGAACCAGATGGGCGTAGAGGGCATAGCTCAGGTGCTCGGCCTTCCACTCGGGCGGCAAGGGTATGGAGGCCGGCGCCGACTGGGGAGCGAGATAACCGCAATTCATCATCTGCCAATCGCGCCGTCCGCGGAACGCCAGGCCTAGGCCATTGTAGAAGAGCCGGCGGAATCCCGGCTGCCGCCAGAGCCGGCTGAAGACTTTTTGCAGGGCCGTGGGTGTCTTCACGTGAGAGGGATGCTCACGGCGAGGTGGCTTCGCGCAAGCGCACGGTGTGGCGTTCGTCGGGCAGAATGCCGAGTTCGAGATGGAGAGTTTCGGGCGGAAGCCACGGCGCAATTTTTTCGGGCCACTCGACGGCCAGGCAATAGGGCGGGTTCAGAAAATCCTCCAGCATCAGGCTCTCGAGCTGCGCCGCGTTTTCCAGCCGGTAGGCATCAAGGTGTACGAGCGTTCGGGTCGGACCGCGATGCAGCGTAAAGATGGTGAAGGTGGGGCTGGTCACGGATTCAACCATGCCGAAACCGCGCGCGAGGCCCTGGACGAAGGTAGTTTTGCCCACGCCCAGATCACCATGGAGGGCGAGCGTGACATCGGCGGGCAGAGCTGAGGCCAGCGTTGCCGCCAGCGCCTGGGTCTCGGTCGCGGAGGCAGTGATGACGCCGGCGCGAAGTTGATCAAAAATCGTCATGAAGCCGCGGTTGGTTTCCGCCGCCGTTTGTCGCGCAGGTGTTCGTAACCGTGGAACGCAGTTAAATCGACTGCAGCCGGGGGAATTTTCCCGGCGGAAACAAACTGCCCGATGCAGGTGAGACGCGTCCGTGGGAAGGCCTTGTGCCAGGCGCGGGCGAACGCGGCCTGATCGGCCTGCCGCCGCAGGGCGAAAAGCAGTTCGTAGTCCTCACCTTCCCCGAGCGCAGCAGCCAGCGTGGCCTGCGCGCGCCGGGGAATAAGGGTGGCGTCCAGGGCAGGCGCAACGCCCGGTGGTGTCAGCGCATGAAGATCCTTCGCCAGGCCGTCGCTTACATCCATCATCGCCCGCACCTCGGCCTGGCGGGCCAGCCAGGCGCCTTCCGCCAGACGGGGAGTAAACGTGAAATGATGACCGCTGCGCACACTGTCGCCGAGCAGGCCGGTCACATAGATCCAATCCCCCTGCCGGGCGCCGGTGCGGGTCAGCACGCGTTTCCCGGCGGGACGCCCGAGCAGGGTCAGGCTGGCTGCGACGATGCCTTTGGCTTGGGCGAGATCGCCTCCCACCACGGACACCTGGTAACGCCGGGCACACGCCGCAAGACCGCGGTAAAATTCCTCGAGCCAGGAACAGCTGACCTGAGCATCGAGAGTGAGAGCCAGGACCGCGGCTTGCGGGCGGCCGCCCATCGCGGCGAGATCGCTCAGATTGCGTTTGAGCAATTTGGCGCCAACCGCCCGGGGCGGAACGCTGTCGTCGAAATGCCGCCCGTAGATCACGGGATCGACCGTCAGGAGCTGCCGGCCGCTCGCCGCCGGCAGCACGGCGCAATCATCGCCGATGCCGAACGGAGTCCGCGGCGAAACGGAACCCAGCCAGCGCTGTATGGCCGCGATCAGCTTTTCTTCGCCCCAAGCGGCGACGGATTTAGAGAAATGAGGAGTGAAGGGATGCACCGCAGAGGTCACGGAATACACAGAAGCCGGGAAAGGGAAAACGCTTTTCCGAACCCCTGGCTGAGCCTGTGAGTATTTTTGCTTCCTCTGTCATTCTGAATTCAGGTAGGGCGAATCCTCCCTCCTTCGCCAAGACTACGGAGGGCAGGCCGGATGAGCCGTTCGTATGCGCGGCTCGTCGGGGACGACTCGCCCTACCTCTTCGCTACGCTCAGAATGACAACCTTCTCAGGCCTCAGGCGTTCACTCCGGCCAGCAGGAGCAGCACGGTATTCAGGTTGAACAGCCCGTGCGCGATGATCGGAACGAAAATTCTGCCGGTGCGCTCGTAGGCGAGCGAGAGCAGCACGCCGAGCACCACCAGCGGCGCGAAGCTCGCGAGGTTCAGGTGCAGCATGGCGAAGAAGCAGGCGGGCAGCAGCAACGCCGCCCAGCGCGGCAGACGGTTGCGCGCGTAACGAAAAAGTCCGGCGCGGAAAATCAATTCCTCGGTGATCGGGGCGATCACGGTGGCGAAGACCGTCAGGATCACGACTTCCACCGGCGACTCGGCTTGGGTGAAGAGGGCGATGATGTCCTGCGACTCGATCGGCAGCCCCAGCTTTTCCAGCAGATATTGCCAGCTTAGGCCCAGGGCCATGACGAGGGGCAGGGCGATGAGAAACGTCACTCCTCCTCCGATCACGGGGTGGTGTGGGGTGGGCATCCAGGCGGTCTCCGCCGCCCGGGCGGTGGGAAGCCGGCGAAAAGCCAGGCAGCCGGCGAGCAAGCCCAGTTGGAATCCGCAACTGGCCATGACTAGACGGGTGTCCGGGGTGACGCCTGTCATCCGCTGAAGAATCTGCTGGGCGAGAAATTGTCCGGCGACCCCACCCATTAGAACGCACCAGAGAAAGAGGAGAAAGCCGCTGAAGGGGATTTCCCACCTGGGCAAAGGGGAAGCCGCGGATTTGGCGCGGGCTGTCGGACTGAGTGCCAGTTGCCAGAGCAGAGTGGCGCCCGTGAGCACCAACAGGAGCTCGAAGCTGACAAT
>CAMAPG010000158.1 GCA_945859965.1 Opitutus sp. GAS368
TTGATGCCACCACAGGCATGATGGACTATGTGGTGCAGAATCGCAGCGGCCCGGCTGTGGCCGGGTTGAAATTGAACGTCGAGACCGGTGGAGCAACCAACAGTTATTTCGTGCCCCTGCTCGTTCCGGGAGCTTCCTACGTGGTGCAAATGCCGGTCAACTCCGCCGCCTTGGCTGCGGCGGGCACGCTGAAGTTCAACAGCCAGCTCAACAACCCCCTCGGTCTCGTCGACCAGGTTCCGGGCAACAATCGCAAATCCAGTTCGCTGACCGTGCCGGCCCCCGGCAAATGACCTGCCGGGTGACCGGCCCGGAAAGGCGGAAGCTCGCACCACCTTGACCCGACTGCCCGCGAAGGCGGCGGATCCATTCATGCTTGAAACGCGAAAAGGCCCAAGCTCACATGCGCCGGACGCGTCACTTCCCCGTGCGCGCAAAACCCCAACCCCCATGAAACGACTGTTACTCCTTGCCCTGGCTGCGGCCGCACTTTCCAACATTCCCGCGCAAGCGGGATCATCCACGGGGGCACCCGCCCCCGAAGTCCGCAAAATCTGGGATGCCAGCACCCACAATGCATTCACCGACTTGGTCCGCTGGCGCGGAGCATGGTGGTGCACCTTCCGCGAGGCGGATGGGCACGTGTCCGACGACGGACGGATCCGCGTGCTGACCTCGCGCGACGGCGAGCGGTGGGAATCCAGCGCGCTGATCGAGGAGAAAGGCCTCGACCTGCGGGATCCAAAGTTTTCAGTAACCCCCGACGACCGCCTGATGATCGTCTGTGGACGCAAAAGCCCCGGACCAAGGACAAAGGAAAGTTTCAAGTCAGCGGTACTTTTTTCGACGGATGGCCGGAACTGGACGACCCCGACCGTCGTGCTCGCCGGCGCCTGGCTCTGGCGGGTGGACTGGCACCAAGGCGTCGCCTATGGCGTGGCGTACGGATCGATCGACGGATTGGGACGTCGCGAGCCGGAAGCCCCGGACTGGAAGACAAACCTCTATCGCAGCAAGGATGGATTAAACTGGGAATTGGTCAGCCAGCTGGCGGTGGCCGGTCTCCCCAATGAAACCACCGTCCGCTTCCTCGCCAACGGAGAGATGCTGGCCATGGTGCGCCGCGAGGGCGGCGACCGGATGGGCTGGATCGGGATCGCCCGGCCGCCCTACAAACGCTGGACGTGGCACGAGAACAATTACCGCTTCGGCGGCCCCAACTTCATCCAACTACCGGATGGATCGATCATCGCCGGCACCCGCGACTACACGGCGCTGCCTGTGACCCCCGATGGCCGCAGCGCCGGTTCCACCGCGGCGCGCACCATCATCGGTCGCCTGGTCCCGCCCATGTACACGTTCGAGCCGTTCGTCACCCTGCCGAGCGCGGGCGATAACAGCTATCCCGGACTGGTGTGGCACGACGGCATGCTCTGGGTCAGCTACTATTCCAGCCACGAGGGCAAAACCAGCATCTACCTGGCCAAGGTAAAGCTGCCGAAAGCCAGATAGCGGACATCGCATCGCGGCGGAGCCCACCCGGGTTTCGCTCCGGAGCCGCGGCACCCGGATCCTGCGGATGAAAACCTTGCCCGAAGTGATTTCCTTGCCGCATGCTGGGGAATCCCCCGCTCGTGCATGAGTCATACCTCTGCTTACCCCCGCTCAACCGCGTCGGTGATCCGTGCCGCCGCCGTGGTGCTGTTCGCTGGCGCCGCCCTGACCGTACCCTGCATCGCGGAGGATTTCCGCGTGCAGCTCGACACGATTCACTCCGGCTATGACGGCATTCATTGCTGGGTCCATCCCCGCGCGGGCGTCGTGCCCAACCCGAATGGTCCTCCCACTGTCGTCCTGACCATGATGCAGCTCTGGCTCAAGGGTAGCGATGTCTTCGGACCCCTCAACGAGATGCGGACTGACGATCTCGGCCGGACCTGGAGCGGTCCGCATATACATGCCGACACCCTGGGCCCGCGCAGCGAGGGCCCAAATATCACGGTCACGCCAAACGACTTTACTCCAAAATGGCACAGTCGCAGCGGCAGGTTGCTCGCGATCGGCCAGACCGCGCGTTACGAGGAGAAAAACGGGGTCCGGAAACTCATTCCCGTGCGGGCCCGCGAAGTCAGCTATGCAGTGTACGACCCGGTGAAACGGACTTGGTCTCCCTGGGCCATCCTCGTCATGCCCGATCCGGTGAAGTTTTATAATGCGGGCGCCGGCAGCGTCCAGCGCGTCGACCTGCCCAATGGCGACATCCTGCTCCCCGTGTACGTGAAAACGGACAAGGCGAAGAAAGGCGGACCCGTCGTGGTGCTCCGCTGCGGTTTCGACGGCACCACACTGACCGTCAAGGAAGTCGGCTCCGATGTCTCGGTCCCATCCGGCCGGGAAGTCGGCCGCGGCCTCGGCGAACCTTCCCTCATCCAGTTTGGAAAGCGTTTCCATCTCACCCTGCGCAACGATCACGACGGGTATGTGGCCAGCAGTGACGACGGCCTGCACTTCGACCCTCCGCGTTCCTGGAACTGGGATGACGGCACCAGCCTGGGCAACTACAACACCCAGCAACACTGGGTGGCCCATCGCGACAAGCTCTACCTGGTCTACACCCGCAAAGGCGCCAACAACGACCATGTCTTCCGCCACCGGGCTCCGCTCTTCATGGCGCAGGTCGACCCCAAGCGTCTTGTTGTGCTCCGCGCCACCGAACGGATCCTCGTTCCCGAACGCGGCGCCCGCCTCGGTAATTTTGGCGTCACGGAGGTGAACGAAAACGAGACGTGGGTAACCGTCGCCGAATGGATGCAAACGTGGGGGCCGAATGTTGTGATGCCCGTGAACAACAAATACGGCTCGAATAACAGCGTCTATGTCGCCCGCATTCTTTGGAAAACGCCGGCCGCAGGGGAGCCTTGATCGAAACCGATTCGCCCCCATTTCGCGCTTCGAACCGGCGAGGCTAGACCCTCTCGTTAATACTCCCTCGTCCCTCCTCCCAATGACATCCGTACCCGGTCCCACGCCCTGCCTTCGCCACCGTTTCCTCCGCTTCGCCGTCGGACTGATTTTGCTGAGCACCGCGGCCTCCGCCGCCCCCGCCGCGAGCCCCGACTATCGGATCCAGCTCGATACCATTCATTCGGGTTACGACGGCGTGCATTGCTGGGTTCATCCCCGCGCCGGCATCATCCCGACTCCGGGTGGAACTCCCATTGTCGTCCTGACCATGATGAAACTCTGGCTGAAAGGTAGCGACGTCTTCAGCCCGCTCTCCGACATGCGCACGGATGACTTGGGCCGCACCTGGAGCGAACCGCACGAACACACTCACGCGCTGGGCGAACGACGCGCCGCGGATGGAACCCCGATCATGCCTTCCGACTTCTGGCCCGCGTGGCACAGCAAAAGCGGCAAACTGCTCGGCATCGGACACACCGTGTATTACGATGAGAAGGACGGTGTGCGCAAAGTGCGGAAATTCCGCCCCCGGGAAACGTCCTATTCCGTCTATGACCCGGTTCAACGCACCTGGTCTCCATGGCTCGCCTTGGTGATGCCTGACGAACCGCGGTTCAAAAACGCCGGCGCGGGCAGCGTGAAGCGAGTCGACCTGCCAAACGGGGATATCCTGCTGCCGATTTATCACAATGAAATCGGCCAGACGAGTTCCCGCGTCGTGGTACTGCGCTGCAAGTTCGACGGGACCACGCTCAGCGTGAAGGAGGTCGGCTCGGAGGTCGCCGTTCCCCCCGGAGATGAGGTCGTCCGCGGCGTGGGCGAACCTTCCCTCGCCCGAATCGGGTCCCGGTTCTATCTGAGCCTGCGCCAGGATCTCACCGGCTACGTCACCAGCAGCAACGACGGGCTCCATTTCGACACTCCGCGGCCGTGGACTTGGGACGACGGCACCAACCTGGGCAACTACAACACCCAGACGCACTGGGTAACCCACAACGACAAGCTCTACCTCGTTTACACGCGCAAGGGCGCCAACAACGACCACGTCTTTCGCCATCGCGCCCCGCTGTTCATGGCCGAAGTCGATCAGAAGCGTCTGGTCGTGATTCGCGCCACCGAACGCATCCTCGTCCCGGAGCGCGGTGCCCGCCTGGGCAATTTCGGGGTCACCGATATAAGTGCCAACGAAACCTGGGTCACTGTCGCCGAATGGATGCAGACGTGGGGCCCGAATTTCATCATGCCGGTGGACAACAAATACGGCTCGAATAACAGCGTCTATGTCGCCCACATTTTCTGGAACGCCACGGCCAAATAATCGCGTTCATCAAAAAAATAATGTTTTTTTCGCGGGCGGCAGGATTCGCAGTTGTCTTGCCGCCGGGCCATTGGCACTTCCTCACGGAACACCCGCCGTTGTCTCTCATCCTTCAGTGGAAAAGCAAGTTAAGGGATTTACGCATTGAATTCATGAGCTTGGCTGGACTGGGCAATAACCCCTAGGATTTCCACCCGCGCCGGTCCTTGGCAAAGAGCCAGCCAGCTTCCGGCCCTTTCTGATTAAAAAACATTTTGAACGAATTCACTTTCACCGCGTCTTTCTCCCCGTAGTCAGTTTAAATGGTGTTAGCTCACAAGGCCGCTCTGCAAAGGGCGGCCTTGAGATTTACAGGGGTTCGAACCTCGCCTGACGCCACCTCAGTCGCCGAGGCTAGACCTCTGTTTTAAAGGGACGCCGGGTTAGCTCTCGCCGGACTTCCGACATAATCGGCCGTCATCGACGTGAGCCCTTGCTTGCGACAGTCGCCGCACAACCGGTGATCCGGATCGCGTTCGATCGCTTCCGGCGCGACGAGAAACATTTTGTGACAGGGATCGTGCAGGCAATTCACCACATTGCGCGTGGGCACACCCGTGTGCGCACATCGCCCGACCGGCGGCCGGCTGGCCGAAGGACCGACTGGAATCGTCATGCGCGCGTCGAACACGAAGCAATCGCCCTCCCAGTGGGCGTCCGCAAATTGTTCGGCATAGCTGACAATGCCGCCCTCCAGCTGGAAAACCCGCTGGAAGCCCGCGCGGCGGAAAAGCACGGACGCTTTCTCACAGCGAATGCCGCCCGTGCAATACATCAGGACGGTTTTGTCCTTCAGGCTTTCGTACTCGGGCAGGATCGCGGGAAGATCGCGGAAATTTTCAATCGCCGGGGTGATCGCCCCCTTGAAACGGCCGACGTCCGATTCGTAGCGGTTGCGCACATCGAAGAGCACCACGTCCTCCTCCTCGATCATCCGCTTCCACTCGGCCGGCGAAAGATGCGGCGCGGGATCGCGCAGCGGATCCACGTCCTCCCCCGTCCCGAGCGTGACGATCTCGCTGCGCACCTTGATCTCCAGCCGGTGAAATGGTGGCGTCTCCGCAAAGCTGGTTTTGAACACAATATCGCTGAATTCCGGATGGGCGCGCAACGCCGTCTCATACTGCACGATCGCCGAAGCCTCACCCGCCACCGTCCCGTTGATCCCTTCTTCCGCCACGAGAATTCTGCCCTGCAACCCGAGCGAGGCGCATAGCGTCCGATGTGCGCGCGCAAACGCCTCCGGATCGGGCAAACGGACATACTTGTAATACAACAAAACGGTAAAGCGCGGCGACATGACGAAAGCGGAAGCCTAGATCGGAGTCGGAACCAAGCAAGCCGCTCGTACAGTGCATAACCCACGCCTTCCCGAAGTTCCCTCCGGTCGTTCCAAACCAGGTATAAGCCGGATCATGGCGCCGAACCACCGGGTCACAGCGGGGTCTAGAGGCCATGATCCTTTTTCGGTTTTTGCGTCCGGTCTTCGTGCTCCTCGGCGCCGCGGTTCTGCCTTTGCAGGCGGCCATTCCCGCTTTGCTCGACGAAGCCGTGCAGAAATGGACCGCGGAGAAGGCCGACTGGGCCTTTACCCAGCGGGTCCGGACCTACTCCGACGACGGGTTGGTCACCGAAAAGCGGCTGGAACGCTACGATCCTTCCCTTCCGGATGACCGGCGCTGGCATTTGCTGACGTTCAATGGGAAAAACCCCACCGAAGAGCAGCGCGACCGCTGGGAAACCCGCCGAAACCGCCGGCCACGGAAACGCACCAACAAACCGCCGGGGGAATATTTCGATTTCGAGCACGCCGTCCTCTCCGCTGAAACCGCCCAAACAATCCGTTACGACGTGCCCGTGCGGCCCGAGGCCGCCCGCCTTATTCAGGTCGAGAAGCTCATCATTGGGGTGACCGTGAACAAGGAAACCCGCACCATCGAGCACGTGTCCGCCGCCTTGCGCGAACCGATGAAGGTCGCGCTCGGCCTCGCCAAAATCACCGATCTCGACCTCGACGTTCGTTTTGATTCCAACGCCGAGAAATCCCCGTCTTCGCCCGCTTCAGGACAACCCACCGGTTCCGCCCAGGCCACCGTTTCCAAACTCGGCAACCGCGCCGACTATGCCTGGAGCGATTTCAAGCGCGTCACGACTTACGCCCCGGCAAACGAAAAGACCGGCGCCAACACTCCCAGCCCTGCTCCCACGGCAAAGGGAGAAACCGACAGTCCACCGCCGCGCCTGTCCTCGAATTCCTGACGCGCAGGGCGAAACTCGTGAGCGGCGGTTTTCGGTAGTGCCCTAATTTGGTAGGGAGGTGACTCCGCTCGCCGCCGGGAACGTCGTTGTGCCCGGCGCGGAACGGAGTCCGCGCCCTACCACGCATGCGATAGGCTGAAATTAGGACACTACCCGGTTTTCGTGTCGTCGGAGCCTGTCATTCTGAGCGTAGCGAAGTCTAGCCCGCAGGGCTGGTTTGATATCCAGTGAGATTCCGCGAGCAGCTTCGACGTTATCCAACTGGATTCTTCCACCGTCGCTCGAAGAGCTATGGCGGACACGTCGCTGCGCTCAGAATAACAGAAAGACTGGACCTCTAGAAAGACCGTCCGGCCAGGACGGTCGTTTCACCATTGCGGATTTTGGTTTCAACGTCCTAGCTGGGTGCACCCCGTTACCCCTGATCGTCGAGTTTGGGATCACCCATTCCGCGATCGAACCAGCCCTGCTGCCCTACCCCATGAAATCGCACATCCTTGTCTGTGTCTGTCTTGGCCTGTTCGCCTTGCAATGTCCCACTGCGGCAGCTGAAAGCCGAGTACGGGCTCCCAGCTTCACGGCGCGCCCAGGTTCATCCCTAACCGTGGTCCCCAACTGGCCGCAGCTTCCCGCGGACATCGAGCTGCAGAAGCTCAGCAGTGTCGCGATCGACTCCCGGGGCTTTGTCTAC
>CAMAPG010000159.1 GCA_945859965.1 Opitutus sp. GAS368
GCGGAAACGCAGGCGATCGCAAACGGCCCAGCCAAGCCGGGCGTAGAACGCCTCGGCCGTGGGAGTGTAAAGATAGAGCCGGGGCACCTGCTGGAGACCCGCTTCCTCGGTCGCGCGTCGGACCAACGCGGCACCGATGCCCTGCCCGCGATGCGTTGACGCCACAAAAACGCCGGCCAGCCAGGGCGAAAGCTCCATCCGGGTGTCCATGTCGTGCGCAATCAACATCGCGGAACCCAGCAGCTCCGCACCGTCATGCGCTACGAAGACGGTGGGAATTTGCGAACGCCCACACGCGGCTCGGAGCCGGGCCGCGCGATCCGCGATCGATTCGCCCGGCCGCAAATAGGACCATTCCTGATGGTGCCACTGCACCAGGGTCGGCACGAACGAGGGATGATCTGCGAGGAAACTGATTTCCATCGTTCGTAGACAACTCGCGGCGCACACCGCCCGTTATGGCTTCTCCCCCATGCGATCTCCCATGCGGGCATAGGTTTCGATGAACTGCGCGCTTTGCGTCACCAGATCGGGGTCGAAACGGAGCCGGCCGCGCGCAAACAAGGTGATCACACAGGAGCCGCCAAAGGCGAAAAATCCCTTCTCATCCCCTTTTTTCATGACCCGGCCCGGCACGTAGGTCTGCCGGATGCTGCCCACGTTGGTGGCGCCTACTTCCAGCATCACCACCTTGCCGAAGTCCGGGGAATCGATCGCGGTGAGCATGCGTTTGTTCTCCGCCAGGTAATGCAGAGAGCGCCGGAGGGCGACCGGGCTCACGGAGTACAGCCAGCCGTTGATCAGCCGGGCTTCGTCCGGGATGCCGCTGACCGGAAAATGAAACCGATGGTAGTCCACCGGACAAAGCCGGGAAATCACCATCGACCCGCCCGCGAACAAACGGGACAGCGGGCGCTGGTCTTCCGGCAGCCCGCCCTCGCCGAGCAAGTCCGCCAGCTTGAATTCCGAGCCTTTGACATAAACCCCGTCGATGGCGTTCAGATCGGGCAGCACCAAATGCCGGCCATCGGCGGGAAAAGCGGCCACCTCTTCGCCCGGCGCGATGGGCCGGGCCTCCGGTTTCAACGCCCGGTAGAAAAACTCGTTGAACGTGCGGTAATCGAAAGGCGATTTCGCGAACTCATCCGCGTTCACATTGTACTTCACGATGAACGGCAGAATTTCGTTGGCGCTCATGCGCTTCCTCATCTGCCAGCCGTACCAGCGGGAAAAAAAGATCCGGCGCGCCAGCAACCAGACGAAAAAGCGCCCCGCCGGATTTTCATACGCGAAGCGCAGCCACTTCTCGCCATAGATCTCCTCGGTCTTGAGCGTGCGATCGTAGCGGTCGTAGTAACGGATGGGTTCGGCTGGCATATGCAGGGGTGACTCTCGGGATGAAGCGCGTTGACCTCAACGCGCTTTTTCAGTGCCAGCTAAAACCGCGACGAGGTACACTGGACTGCCGGTCCGCTTCGACTTTCACCTATTAAGTGAAAGTCGATTCAACCCCTGCCTGCCATCTCTTGGCGGCGTTTCCAGCAGTTCGGACACGTTACATCGCCATTTCGTTCACCCGTGGCTGATAACCGACTTTCACTTAATAGGTGAAAGTCAAAACCGCCCACCGATTGGGATCAGAGCCGGAGAAATCAGGACACTACCGGACTGCCACACTTCAACCTCGCTCTTGCGGAAATGCGCTCACCGGCCAACTTGGACCAAGCTTATGGACAATTTCACGTTTCAACATCCCACGAGTCTCCATTTCGGCCGCGGCCAGATTTCCGCCATCGATCGGGAAATCCCGGCCAACGCCCGCGTCCTGCTCCTCGCCGGCGGCGGGAGCATCAAACAAAACGGCGTCTACGAACAGGTGCGCCAGGCGCTGGGGTCGCGCCCATGCTTCGAGTTCTTCGGCATCGAGGCGAATCCCGATTACGACACGCTGATGCGCGCCGTGGACGTGGGCCGGCGCGAGAAAGCCGACTGGATTCTCGCCGTGGGCGGCGGCTCGGTGCTCGACGGCGCCAAATTCGTCGCGGCAGCCATTCCCTTTGCCGGCGACACCTGGGATATCGTCGCCAAACGTGCGCCGCTGACCCAGGCGATTCCCTTGGGCACGGTCCTGACTTTGCCCGGCACTGGTTCCGAAGCCAACAACGGGGCTGTGATCAGCCGGCGCAGCATCAAGCAAAAGATTCCTTTCAGCCATCCCCTCCTGTATCCGCGCTTTTCCGTTCTGGATCCGGAAACGACCTTCTCCCTGCCGCCTCGGCAGGTGGCCAACGGTGTGGCCGACGCGTTTACCCATGTGATCGAGCAGTACCTGACCTATCCGGTGGACGCCGCCATCCAGGACCGTTTTGCCGAATCCGTCATGCAGGTCTTGATTGAAGAAGGGCCCAAGACTCTGGCCCAGCCCCGCGACTACGCCTCCCGCGCGAATTTCATGTGGGCCGCCACCTGGGCGCTCAACAATGCGATCGGCGTCGGCGTGCCGCAGGATTGGGCTTCGCACCTCATCGGCCACGAACTCACCGCGCTGCACGAGATCGACCACGCGCGCACACTGGCCGTCGTACTGCCGAGCCTGCTGCAGGTCCAGCGCGGTCCCAAACGGGAAAAATTACTGCAGTACGCCGCCCGGGTCTGGAACCTGCGCGACGGTCCGGAGGAAAAACGCATCGACACCGCGATCCTGCGCACGCGGGAATTTTATGAAGCCCTCGGCCTCCGGACGCGGCTGGCCGACTACAACGTGAAGCCAGACACGGCGGCGGAAGTCGCCCGCCGGCTCAAGGCGCGCGGCCTGGTCAAGTTCGGCGAACGCGACGACATCACGCCCGAAGTGGTGGAAAAGATCCTGCGCCTGGCGGCTTGAACCGAATTCCGCGACGAGGGCGTCGCGGCTCCAACGGATCGAGCGTCCTCCCTGAGGACGCGACGCTCCACCTCCCTTACGGCCCAACCTGGAAAGAATACAGCTTGGCCGCCCGCACGTTGAACTTCAATTGCACGACTTTGCCGCGCAGCGACGACAAGTCGGCGTGACCTTTCCACTGCGGGCGCCAGCGCAGCGCATCCACTTTCGCCGCCGGTAATATTGCCTCGCCCGAAAAACCGGGCCAGGGACGGCCCGTTTCATCGAGGACTTCGACCGAGATTTCTCCTGCGCTCGCGTCTACATTGACCGCGACCGCATCTCCCGCCAATCGGAACGGTTTGGTGACAACCGTGCCGGGCTCATTTCGGGCATCCAGCGAGACGAACCCGTCCAGTCGCAGGGTGGCCAGACCGATCTGGCCCTCGCGTTCGAATTGCTGCACGCCTCCCACGCCATGGCGTTCGTTGTAACCGCCATAATAGAGATAATGCCGATCACCCTTCGTCACGATCCAGTTGGCTGGGAGAATCATGTCTTTGTCCCAGGCCCCCTGCCCGCCGCGCTCGACCATCGGGCGTGAGGCATAGATCCAACCAAGGTCCCATTCCTTCCCTTCGCGGCTGGTGGCAATATAGTAATTCAGGACATCGCGCTCGTGGCGCTTGATGTGATCCGTTTGTTTTCCCTCGCTGAAGTCATTCGGCCACTCGTACACGCTGAACAGGCCGAAATGCACGTCGCAATACACCCAGTCGGTCATCGTGTAGATCTGCCGGCGCTGGTGTTCATCTTTGCCTTCGCGGTCGAACAACCATTCGCGAATGGTCGTCCAATTGCGCGGGTTCGCCTTCACATCGGGGTTGCTCATGATCCGCATGCCGCGGATTTCCGTCAGTCCGCCGCCCGTCCCATAATCCGTCCGGGTGAGCAGACGATAAGTCCGGCTGGCTTCGTCCCAGGTCAGGCAGTTCGTAAAGTCAGCCGCGCGTTTGGTCACTGGTTCGCCGTTGTTGTAGGGCGTCCAGTGAATGCCGTCCGCGGAGTACGCGAGGCAGGCGCCGTTGGTCGTGCCGCGACGGGCACCATCATAGCCGATCTTGTAGCGGTGCGCCGGATCCGCCTCGTGCGCATCGAATGTAACCACGCTGTTGTAGTCGCCGTTCGAATGCAGGCCTTGCAGTTCGCTCACGAAATCGAACGTAAGGCCGTCGCGCGATTCGCTGTAGCCATAACGCGCAAAGCGGTCCCCTCCTCCTGCCGGCGAATCGGGCGGGGCATCGGGATAGACCCGGCTCCACAGGCGAAACACCCCGCGCTGCTCATCGTACATCGGCGACATATAAATCGCCGCCTTCATCGGAATCCGCGCTCCGTGACTGTCCTTGCGGAAAAACCGGACCGGCTGGCTGCCATTCTCCTTCACGGCTTGGTTCAACACCCGCTCCACGCCCCGGCTCGAGGAGACTACATAGTCGTCCACAAAGAGCTGCTTGCGGATCCCGATGTCGACTGCAGTCGGCGGCGCCGCAAAACTCACGGCTTGGCTGAGCACCATCAACGCGAAGACACTAATCTTGAAATCAGGGCGCATAAAGGGAGGGGTTGACCGGGCTCTCCTATGCCACCCGCCCATTGCCCTTTCAGCAAGGCCGGCCCGCTGCCCTGTTCGGCACACCAGTCCCTTGATTCCTGCTGAACCCCGGCCTCACTCGCGACGCGGGGTTTTCTTTTTCTTTTCCCCCGCCTGCGTCCCGCTCATGACGAGCGCGTCGTCGACGATGGTGAACTCCACGCGGTCGCCGTCGGCAATTTCACCACCGATCAAGGCTCGGGCCAGCTTCGTCTCGATGTTGCGTTGGAGGAAGCGCCGCAGCGGCCGGGCGCCAAACACGGGGTCGTAGCCCTTCTCCGCGGTCCACGCCTTGGCCTTCGCGTCGAGCACGACCGTCACCCGCCTTTCCGCGAGGCGCTTGTTCAAGTCGGCGAGGAGCAAATCCACAATGTGCGTGAGCTCGTCGAGCGACAGCGGCCGGAACAGGATCGTCTCGTCGATCCGGTTCAGGAATTCCGGCCGGAACGATTTCCGCAGATCGGCCATCACACTTTCGCGCACGCTCTCCGGAATCGTGTCGCCGGTGACGCCTTCGAGCAAAAACCGCGAACCGATGTTCGAGGTCATGATGATGATCGTGTTCTTGAAATCCACCGTCCGGCCCTGCGCATCGGTGATGCGGCCGTCGTCGAGCACCTGCAGCAGCACGTTGAAAATATCTGGATGCGCCTTTTCGATTTCGTCGAACAGGATCACGGAGTACGGCTTGCGGCGCACCGCTTCGCTGAGCTGGCCGCCCTCATCATAACCGACATAGCCCGGGGGCGCGCCGATCAGGCGGGAGACGCTGTGCTTCTCCATGTATTCCGACATATCGAGCCGGATCATCGCGGCCTCGGTGTCGAACAGGGTTTCGGCCAGCGTCTTGGCCAGCTCGGTTTTGCCGACACCGGTCGGACCGAGAAAGAGGAAGCTGCCGACCGGGCGGCGCGGATCCTTGATCCCGCTGCGGGCGCGCAGAATCGCCTCGGTGACGAGATTGACCCCCTCCTCCTGCCCCACCACGCGTTCGTGCAACACGCTTTCGAGGCGCAACAGTTTTTCCTTTTCGCCCTCGACCAGACGCGTGACCGGGATGTGCGTCCATTTGGCGACAATCTCCGCGATTTCCTCCTCCGAAACCTCTTCCTTGAACAGTGTGGTGTGGCCGCTGGCATTTTCGAGTTTCTTCAACTCGGCTTCCATCTGCGGAATTTTTCCGTGGCGCAGCTCGGCCACCTTGTTGAGGTCGTAGCCGCGCTCGGCTTTTTCCATTTCGCGCCGCTCCTGCTCGAGCGACTCGCGCAGCTTGCGCACCTTGTCGATCGCCGCCTTTTCCTTCTCCCACTGCAGGCGGATGCCTTTCGCCTTCTCACTCGCGTCGGCGAGTTCCCGGCGGATGGCGTCGAGGCGCCGCCGGCTGGCGTCGTCCTTTTCCTTCGCCAGCGCGCGTTCCTCGATCTCGAGCCGGAGCACGCGCCGCGTGAGCTCGTCGAGCTCCTGCGGCATCGAGTCCATCTCCGTGCGGATCATCGCGCACGCTTCGTCGACCAGGTCGATGGCCTTGTCGGGCAGAAACCGGTCGGTGATGTAACGCTGCGACAAGACGACCGCACTGACCAATGCGTTGTCCTGAATCCGCACGCCGTGATGCAGCTCAAAGCGCTCGCGCAAGCCGCGCAGAATCGAAATGGCGTCCTCGACAGTCGGCTGGTCCACGGTCACGGGCTGGAAGCGGCGCTCCAGGGCCGCGTCCTTTTCAATGTGCTTCCGATACTCGTCGATCGTGGTGGCGCCGATGCAATGGAGTTCGCCCCGCGCGAGCATCGGTTTCAGCAGGTTGCCGGCGTCCATCGCGCCTTCAGTTTTGCCCGCACCGACGATCACGTGGAGTTCGTCGATAAAAAGAATGATGCGGCCGTCGCTCTGCTTGATCTCCTGCAGCACCGCCTTCAGCCGCTCCTCAAATTCGCCGCGGTACTTCGCTCCCGCGATCAGGGCGCCCATGTCGAGGGAGAAGATGCTCCGGTCCTTCAGACCTTCCGGCACATCGCCCCGGAGAATGCGCTGCGCGAGACCTTCCACGATTGCGGTTTTCCCGACGCCCGGCTCGCCGATGAGCACGGGGTTGTTCTTGGTCTTGCGGGAGAGAATGCGGATCGTCCGCCGGATTTCCTCATCCCGGCCGATCACCGGGTCGAGCTTGCCCTTGCGCGCCTGCGCGACGAGGTCGATGCCGTACTTTTCCAGGGCCTGATACGTGCCCTCGGGATTGTC
This sequence comes from Opitutus sp. GAS368, assembly GCA_945859965.1. GTDB lineage: Bacteria > Verrucomicrobiota > Verrucomicrobiia > Opitutales > Opitutaceae > CAMAPG01. The sequence goes on from CAMAPG010000159.1 coordinate 6,756, forward strand.
GGTGGTCACGCGCTGGCTGCCGCGGATCTCGCGCAAGGCCTGCAACACTTTGCCGCGGTCGAGCCCGAAGCTTTTGAGCAGGTTTTTTAACGAGTCCGGCTTGGCTACATCCACCAAGCCGAGAAAGAGATGCTCGACGGACACGTACTCGTCCTTGAGCTGCTTGGCTTCGTCCTCGGCCCGGGTAAAGACCTCGTTAACCGCCTGAGTGACATAGATTTTCGAAGTATCGACGCTCCCCGACACCTTCGGCAGGCGCTCGAGCTCCCGCTGCGCAGCGAGCAAAACGGCATTCGGCGTGATGCTCATTTTTTCGAGCACACCCGGCACGATCCCTTGCTCCTGTTCGAGCAAGGCGGTCAGCAGATGCAAGGTGTCGACTTCGTTGTTCTGCAGGCGGCGCGCGATGTTTTGGGCATCGGTGATCGCCTGGCGCGACATGACGGTGAGCTTGGCGGGGTCCATAAATGATAGGG
>CAMAPG010000160.1 GCA_945859965.1 Opitutus sp. GAS368
GCCACCCCGCCAGTGATTTTCCGTCGAAGAGCAGTTTCCAGCCCGCCTTTTTTTCCCTTTCGGTCAGCGTATTTGGTTCGGTCGCGGCCAGGAGTGGAAACTGCACGGCCAAGGCCAACAAGACGAGGAGCGTGTTTTTTTTCATGGGAAGAAGCGGGTTGCTGCTGGTTTCAGATTACAGTGTGAGTGGTTCATTTCGGCGCCGCCGCCAGTTGCCGGAGATAAGCGTGGATCGCGTCCCACTGGGCGTGCGCGTCACCTTCAAGAAAAGCGGTTTGCAGGCTGCGTCCGTGGGTATCGGTAAACTTCGGCATCTTGGTGGCCGGGGTGATTCGTTGCGGGTGATCCAACCAGCGGTGGTAATGCTCCAACCTCAGCCTCTCCGGCACGAGAGCAAAATTGATTCCCGGAGCGCCAAACGGGGCGGACGCGGGTTGTCCACCGGCGGCATGGCACATCACGCAATTGAATGCCTGCGGCCCCACCAGCGTCTCGCCCAGCTTCACCCGGACTACATCGGCGGCCGGTAGCGGCGTTTCACGCAAGGCTTCGCCATGGCCCAAGGCCAGCCCGTGGGCGAGGCCTTCGGCGCGGGCTCCAAAGCCCGGCATGCGCGCCTTCAGCCACGGACGCGAAGCGGAGCGCAGATCCCCGGCGATCTGATGCTTCAGCCAGTCGGCCTGCAGTTTTTCACCCGCCCATGTGAGGTCGGGCGGACTTTGATCGAGGCTTTCCTCGCTGCCATTTTCACCGCCCTCGCCGATCGCCAACTCCTCGCGCAGTTGCTTGATCTCCTCATCGAGCGATGCAAAGGCTGCCTCGCGGCCGTCCCGCGCATGACAGGCCGCACAGCGCAAAACCGTGTACTGCCGTTGCGCAAATTCGATCGGAGTCTCGTTTTGCAAGGACTCCATTCCGGTGGCAGCAAACGCCCGCAACGATTCTCGAGCCTCGGCGTCGAGGGAGAAATCGGGCGCCCTTCCTCGAGCCGCCACGGTATCCGCCATGCATCCCCTGGACCAATCGAGACGGGAACTCAGGGCGGGAAAGGAACCGTGCCCTGAGCCGGCCGCAGCCAGCACCGGCACGTTTCCTCTAGCCGTGAGCCCCGAGTGACACTGCGCGCAGCCCGCCGCCGCCAGCAGCGACTGGCCGCGAACCGGATCGCCCTGACTCTTCGGCGGTATGCTGCCTTCCTGCGTCAGCAAAAAGGCCGTGAGCGCCCTCGCTTCATCATTCGACAGGCGAAATTGCGGCATGCGAATCGCCGAATGATAATCCCCCGGATTCAGCAGAAACGCGACCAGCGCCGCCGGCTGCCACTTGGCTTTGGCATAGGCCAGACTGACGCGACTGAGATTCCCCACCTGCGCCGGCCGGCCCGGCAACGCGTGGCAGGCGATGCAGTGCAAATCAGTGAAAAGTTTTGCCCCGGCCACCGTCAATCCCGGGCCAAACAGCGGTGCGGCCGCAGGCCGTCCCTGGGTCGAAAGCCAGGCGGCAATATCCGCGGCATCCTGCGAGACCAGGGCAAGGCGCGGCATGGCCGTGTCGGCACGCATTTTTTTGGGATCGGCAATCCAGGCTGCGAGCCAATCGGAGCGAAAACGCGCACCGGCGTCTTCCAACGAAGGAGCCGCTTCGCCTGCTGCTGCCCCGGGAAAACCGGCGGCATGGCACTTGAGACAATGCAGCTCCGTCACCAACGCCCGGCCGGCTCGGACGCGTTCCGCCGCCCGCAGGGAGGATGCCGCCGGATCGCGCCACAGGGCGGTGGGAGGCACCGGTTCCCGGGCAAAGTCTTTCCCCGCCCAATAAAGTCGGAACGCCGCGTCGCCCGCCGCGGGACTCTCGTAAAATACCTGGAGCTTATTCGCCCCTTGATTCAGTGAAATCGCGGCGCTCGATTTTGTGCCGAGGACGGCACCGCTTTCCTCACACACCGTTTCACCATTCACCACGAGTTTCGCCGCACCCGAACCAGCGAAAGAAAACGTAATCACCCCGCGCAGCGGCAAGGTGAGCGAGGTTTCGAACACCACATGAAACCGGCCGGCGGGAAGCAAGGCGGTCGGCTGCGTTCCCGCAGGGACCGTGAGCGCGACCAGGCGTTCGGAGCGAACATCGGATGCACCTGAAGGCAGGGCGGTAAAGGTTGCCTGGACTCCGCGGACGGGCTTCACCCCCGCGGGGGTAGGAGCACCGGACTCTGCCCCCGCCAAGGGCGCGCCGGCCAAGGCCAGCCAGCCCAGCACCGGCAAGAGGCATGATTTTATTCCACGCATGACAGATTCAAATATAGCACCTCGCGGAGACTCGCGCGTTCCACTCCAAACAGCGAGGCCATCGTCCCCATCCCTCATTTTCCCGGTACCGTGGTGATGGTGTTATAAATCTCATAGTCGAGCGGATGCCCCGCGGACGAGTTGATCAGGAATTTGATCTTCATCTGCATGACCGGCTTCAGTCCCGGAATCCGTAAGGTCAGATTTTTCCCATCGGCGGAAAGGGTCGCCCCCGTGACCTCGACCGGATCATGGCCTTTTTCCTCTGGATTCATCACGGAAAATTCCGGCGAACCATAATTTTCCGTCCAGCGGTAATTCCATTGTTCGACGGCAAAATTCTGCAGGTCCGTGGCCGATTTCGGATCGAGCGCCACGGTGAACCCGAGTTCGATCGCGTCGGGTTTGACATGCAGGGCGTTGGGCATTTCCACGGCTTTGCCCGTGTAGCGCACCCGTTGAAATGCTCCGTCCCGCGGTGCAGTGGATTGCCACCCTTTCAATCCGCACACGTAAAGCTGGCCGTCCTCGGGATTGAAACGCGCGCGCATGATGCCGGTGGCAAACGACAGCGGAAAGCGCACCACGCCTCCTTGCCTCAGGCCGTCGACTTGTTCGTGAAGTGCCAGGAACAGCGAACTTTTCCCGTACGAGGTATGCAGCATCTGCCCGCCGAAGGGACCCCAACGCTCGCTCGTCACCCAAACCTGTCCTCCGCTCGAATTGTCCACCTCGCCATGAGGGAGCCAGACCAGCGGATTCCCGTAATTGGTCGGGCGTTCGGCGCGCTGGGCGAGATCCACGACCCCGAGGAAATCACCTTTTTTCACAAAGCTGATGCGGCTCGTAGGCGTCCACGTACCTTCGTTGTCCGCCACAGTCAGTTCGTCGTCGGGGCTCATGCCCAGCCCGTTGGGCGCGCGCACACCGGTCGCGAAGACATCCAGCTTTGATCCGTCTGAGGAGACCCGCAGAACAGTCCCCGTATGCAGGGTTTTCACCTGCCAGCCGCGACCGCCCGGACGGACCGCCCCACCTTTGGCGAAGTAGAAATTGCCGGCCCGGTCAGTCTGCAGATCGAGCGCGAATTCATGGAAACTGGGCGAGACGACCACATCGTTATTAAAGCACTCATAGAAATCCGCTTCATCGTCGCCATTCAGATCATGCAGTCGCGTGATCTGGTCGCGACCGAGCACGTAAACCTGGTCGTTCACGATCCGCAGACCGAGCGGTTGAAACAGGCCCGTGGCAAAACGTTTCCAGGTCAGTTCCTGCAGCCCATCGTCGATGCCGGACACCAGCCACACATCGCCACTCCACGTGCAAATGAGCGCCCGGTGACCGTCGCGAAAAAAATCCAATCCGCCAAAGCGGAGCCAGGAATGATACGGATTCTCCTCCGGTGCCGTGAGCGTATCGACGACATAAGGTCCATCGCCGGTTCCGCGTTCGCCGCGGGTCTTGATCGCCTGGGTCCAGCGCGCGGGTCCACCCGTTAGCAACGATTTCAACTCCGTGGGCGCTGCCTCGGCCGCCCGCCAGGCGACAAATTTGGAGCGGTCCTCGGGAGCGCCCTTCCAAATCGCCACGGTAAAGATCGCTCCTTCGGGCAGGGCTGGCAGTCGCAGAATGACGCGTCCACCGGCCAAGGTCTCCAGTTTCGCCCCTTCGGGAGCGCCGATGAGTCCCACCATCGTGTCGCTGGCAGCGAGGCTCGGCGTGCGGAGGATGGCAAAGGCATCATTTTTTTCCGCTTCCGGAACGACCGACGCCGTCACATCCGCCACCAACACCGCACGCTTGGTTTTCAAGCGGTCGATTTGAAAGGTACGGGTCAGGATTTTCCCGCCGCCCTCGAGCAAAACAATCCCGGGCATTTCCAACACCGCACTGTCGCCGACCGTGTAACTGACGATGGTCTTTTCGCCCTGCAGATAAAGGCCGCGATATTTGGCGTGGGTTGCGGACAGCGGACCGAAAGGCCGGTCACGCGGGTCGGTGAAATCGCCGTTGGTATCGCTGGACCAACCCGGGCCGGGAGAGGTGCAAAACAGCAGATCGCCTTCAACGCGCGGATTGGGACCGTGCTTTCCATCAAACGCCACCCCGGTCAGGGTCAGAAATCCACCGGTCCAACCCGCGGACCAACGCAGCAAATCAGTGTCGAACAGCACGGTTCCTTCCGCATGTCGTCCCACTTTGATCGCGATGCCTTTGTTGGTGATGTTCGTCCCGGGAGCAGGCGCCACGATGGTGGCAGACAAAAACTGACCGTAATCCATTTCCTGCGCAGGTTCGCGTACCGGATGGGTGTTCTCAGCGCCAATCGCCGCCGCTGCCCACGTGAAAACAACCATTCCCGCCACCAATAGTGATTTCATTCCGCTCCAAACCAAAGTGTGCCAGTCCGGTTGTCGAGGATGACCTTACGTCGACAGCACCAAAGTGTAATGACTGCGGCGGTTGTCGTGAAAACGGGCCGGGTTTCGTTTACCAAGCCCGATTTCAGCGCCCGGACTGGATGAGCGAAGATTGGGACCGGCGCTTGACTCGCCCACGCCGCTATGAAACATCGTTCCTTTCTCACATCACCATGGGCCAACAACTCAATAAGTACATCAAACGCAAACGCCGGGCCGCTTACCTGAAGCGCAAAAAAGCACGCACCAAGCTCGTTGCTAAAAAGAAGTAACCACCGCGCAGCCTTTGCTTTATATAAACCGCGGCTCCACGCCGCGGTTTTTTGGTTTCTTGCCCTTCGCTTGCGCCGCGCGCCTGCTCCATGATCAAAGTCAGTCTCATTTCCCTCGGTTGCGCCAAGAATCTCGTCGATAGCGAGATCATGGTCGGCCATCTGCACCAGGCCGGCATGACCGTAATTCCGGATGCGGCCCAAGCCGATGTGGTGATCGTCAACACGTGTTCCTTCATCGATTCCTCCAAGGAGGAGTCCATCGGCCACATCCTCGAGGTGCATCAGAATCGCGGCATGAAGAAACGCCGCAAGGAGCAGAAGCTGATTGTCGCCGGCTGCATGTCGCAGCGTTTCTCGAAGGACCTGTCGTCTTCATTGAACGACGAAGTCGATGCGTTCATCGGTCTCGACCAGGTCACCAAGGTCGCCCCGATCATCGAGGGTCTCTACGCCAAGGAACGCGCGGCCAACACTGCTCCCGAAAGCTTCGTCACCCCGCGGTCGACGTACATCCCGGACTACGACACCCCGCGCTTTCGGCTCACGCCAAAACATTTTGCGTACATCAAGATCGCCGAGGGCTGCAATCATCCCTGCACCTTCTGCATCATTCCCCAGATTCGCGGACGCCATCGCAGCCGCACTGTGGAAAGCGTCGTGGCCGAGGCCCGGCAGTTGGTCAAAGAGGGCGTGAAGGAGATCAATCTCATCTCCCAGGACACGACTTTCTTCGGGATGGATACCTGGGAGCAGCGGCCCAATCCCCGCACTCCGGTCGACTCTTCCCGCGGCACCGCCCTCACCACCCTCCTCCGCCAGCTCAATGCCATCGAGGGCGATTTTTGGATCCGGCTGCTCTACACCCATCCCGCGCATTGGAGCGATGAACTCATCCGCACCATCGCCGAATGTCCCAAGGTTGCGCGGTACATCGACATTCCGCTCCAGCATATCAGCGACCACATGCTCGGCCTGATGCAGCGCGAAACGTCGTCGCAGTACATCCGTGACCTGATCCGCCGCATTCGCGCCGGTGTCCCGGGCATCGCCGTCCGGACCACGTTCATCGTCGGCTTCCCCGGCGAAACCGAGGCCGATATGGACGAGCTCTGTGACTTTATTCGCGAGACGAAATTCGAGCGGCTGGGCGTTTTCCGTTACTCCCAGGAAGAAGGCACCCGCGGCGCCAAGATGGACGGACAGATTCCGGCCAAGGTCAAAGAGGCCCGCTGGCATCGCACCATGGCGCTGCAACGCAAAATCGCCTCCGAGGTCAGCAAAAGCTACGTCAACCAGTCACTCACCGTGTTGGTCGAGGAACCGGGCGTGGCCCGCGGTGAAGCCGATGCCCCGGACATCGATGGCCGCGTTTACGTGCCCCGCGAATTGCCGGTCGGTGAATTTGTCGAGGTGAAGATCACCGGCTATCAGGACTACGATCTGCTGGCTTTGCCCAAGGGCGAGCGTCCCGTGGAATTCAAAGTCGCGAAGCAGGCGCAGTGAAATCGCGGGCCGGGTGACAATCGCCCGGCTCACTCCCACGGTCTGCCTTATTTTTTCCCCACTGCGGCGACGTAGCGGCCAATGATGCCGTCGAACGAGCCGTTGGTGAAAAAAGCCACGACGCGCGGTTTTCGTTCGGACGGGGCGAGCGTGTGTGCCAGCAGTTTTTCGAGCACGTCTTGATTGGTCGCCGCCGTGTGCGCATCGATTCCCTGCGTTTCCAGGTGCTGCACCACGCCTTCCGCATCGAACCGTTCTTCCGGCTTGAGTTTGTCGGCGCGGTTGACCGCCCCGAGGTACACTTCATCGGCCTGCGCCAGAGCGCGCATGAAGCCCGCTTCCAGCGTTTTCGTCCGGGCCGTGTTGCTCCGCGGCTCGAACACCGCCGTCAGCACCGCTCCCGGAAACCGGGCCCGAAAGGAAACGAGCGTTTCCGCCAGCGCAGTCGGATGGTGTCCGAAATCCTCGATGACCGTCAGCTGCGGTGTGCTCCAGAGTGTTTCCTGCCGGCGTTTGACCCCGCGAAACCGGGCCAGGGCATCGAGCTTCAGCTTCGTCGGATCGTCCGGTGAAACCGCGAGCGCCGCGGCGACCGCCGCCATCGCGGCGTTGCGGGCGTTGAACAGCCCCGGCAGCGACCATTGCACCGCCGCCCAAAGCCGGCCGCGCCAGAAGAGTTTGAATCC
>CAMAPG010000161.1 GCA_945859965.1 Opitutus sp. GAS368
CGCCCGCGAGCTGTCGAACAGGAAGATGCCGCTGTGCTGGTCGTGGAGCGCCGGCACCGCGAAGGACAACAGCACTCCCATCACGCCCAGCCCGATGGTGAAGACATCCGGGATGATCATGTGATCGAGGTCGATGAACGTGGCGCAGATCAGCGCGCTGATGAAAATCCAGGCGCAGACGGCTTTCACCGGTGGAAAATGCAGCCAGCACTCCAGGAACAGCAACGCGGTCAGCAATTCGATTACCGGGTAGCGCACCGAAAACGGCCGGCCGCAACAGCGGGCGCGTCCGCGGAGAAAGAGCCACGACAGGATCGGGATGTTGTGCTGCCACTTGATCGGCTGGCCGCAGCCGCAATGCGATCCCGGGAAGACGACGGATTTCTCCGCGGGAATGCGATAGATGCAGACATTCAGGAAACTGCCGATGCAGGCGCCGAGGATGAAGACCACGATGGGAAAAAACCACGGAGCGAGGGCGGAGACATCGGCAAAAAAATCAGGGCTCATGGTTGGGGCGGCCGGGCAGGCGCTGGGACGCTCGCGAGTCGGAGGACTTGTGGCAAGCCAGCTCCGGCGTGGCGGAATGGGCCCAGGAATTCCAAACCGGTTTAGCCACAAAAGATCACAAGGAACACATAGACCGATCCACGCCCGACTCAGGCGAATCCCAGGATCGATCTATGTGTTCCTTGTGATCTTTCGTGGCCAAAAATTCCGAGGCTTGGACTGGGCTGCGGCTCTGGCTCCATGCGGCGATTTAAATCGGAAAGGTATTAGGCCCCCAAGGCCGCGCGGGCGGCGGCGAGCATGGTCGGCGCGGTCTGCCCGGCGGAAACGCCGGTCCAGATCTCCAGGCTTTTGGCGCCCTGGTGCACCAACATGGTCAGGCCGTTGGCACAGGCGAGGCCGAGTTTGCCGGCTTGGAGCAGCAGCGGGGTGGCCGGGGGATTGTAGATCATGTCGTAGACCGCGGCCGGACGTGGGAGCGCGGCCAGGTCGATTGGGGCTGGATCGGCCGGGCGGAGGCCGGCGCTCGTGGCATTGATGACCAGCGCGCCGCGCGGCAATTCGGCGGGCGGCGCGTCGGGCGCAAAACCGTGCAGGACGGTTTGGCGGGCGAGGGGCCGGATGGCGGTGAGCAGTGTGTCGAGATTTTCGCGCGTGCGGTTGGCGATCCACAGTGCCGGACAACCGCGTTGCAGGCATTCGACCGCGGCCCCGCGGGCTGCGCCGCCGGCCCCAAGCAGGATCACGGGGCCCGCCGCCAAGTCGCGGCCAAGCGTGGCTTGCACGCCGGAGGCCAGGCCATGGCCGTCGGTGTTAAAACCCTGCCAGCCGCTCTCGGACCAGCGCAGCGTGTTGATTGCGCCCACGGGTTGGGCGGCGGGGTCGATCTCGCGCACGCGACCGAACGCGATCACCTTGTGGGGCACGGTCAGGTTCAGCCCGCGAAATTTTTTGGCGTGAAACTGCTCCAAAGCTTGGGGCAGGTCGGCGGGAGGGATGTCAAAGCGCACATAGCGCCAATCGCGAAACCGGGGATGGGACTGGGCCAGCCGGGCGAGGGCGGCGTTGTGCATCGCCGGGCTGACGGAGTGTTTGATGGGATGTCCCAACACCGCGAGGGAAACGCCCGGATGGGCCCACGACGCAAGATCGGAGAGGGTGAAGACGGAGTCGGAATCGGGCATCGCGCCCGTTCTCTTAGCGGTTCCCGTTCTCCAAGGGCGAGAGCGATTTGAGTCCGGCCCCGGCACACCGGCCTGACGCGGGTCAGGTCGGGTGGCGTTCGTAGGTCGATTCGAACTCCTCGACGAAGCTGGCGAACATGCGGCAGCGGACCTCGTCGCCGACCGCGTGATAGTGATTCACCAGGTTGCGGCAGCTGCGGCAGAGGACCTCGCGCACCGGAGTCGGGGCGATATCGGTTGTTTTCGGCACGATGCTGTTGGCGCGCAAAGCGGAGAAAATATCGTCGGCACTGCGGAAGACCCCGCCGTCGAAGGTGTCGATGAAGAAAGGCGTTTCGTCGAGGTAGCAGCCGACCACGAAGTGGCCGGGCAGGCCGACAGGTTCCAGGTCGAGGGAGATGCGCTGGGCGACCAGGAGGTAGACGATGCTGAGTGAGATCGGGATGCCGGTGCGGCGCAGCAGCACCCGGTCGAGAAAACTGTTCTGCGGGTCGGTGTAATTCTCGACGTTGCCGTGGAAGCCGCCCTCGTGAAACAGCACGCGGTTGATCACCCGGCATTTTTCCCGCGCGGTGCTCGGCTCGACGATGAGTTCGCGGCAGCGCCGGGCCAGGGTATCGAGCGCTTCGCAGCAGGCGGCGACATCGAGCTCGGGCGACACTGTGCGGCTGAGCAGCAGGGCGCCGGTTTCGAGTTCGTAATTCAGGGAACGGATGAACCCGCGGAATTCCGCGACCGGATCGGAGAATTTCAACTCGTCCAGAAACCACCGCGCATGCCAGGCCAGCACCCGGTTGGAATCGCGGGCCACCTCCTGCAGGAAATGAACGGCGGCGGACCCCTGTTGGGTAAAACGGGCGAGCAGCGCCTTGCGGACCGGGAGGCTGGTGTCGTCAAGCAAGCTCAGGAGGGCATCGCGCAAACCGTCACTGAGTCTTTCCGTTTCCACGAAAAAGAACGGAAAAAAGAATGCGGGAACTGGCAATCAGGAAACGTTCGCCGCCGGAAAATTTTCCCGGAACTTTTTTCTGTCCAAAACGGCGGAAAAGGGATTTGGAAAAATCACGGGAATTTTTTGGCGAGGGCGAAATCCCTGGATGAGCCGTTGGCGACTCGGTGCGCCGCCGGCGATTTGTCTTAACCGGAACGATGCAGTCGGATCTCACCACGAAAAACACGAAGCACACGAAAGGAAGACCTTGGGATAGGATCGCAGAACGATCTCCTCCTAGCCGAAAGGTGGTTTCGTTCACTCCGCCGCCGCCGTCCGACTTTCCGCCGTCAGCTTTTCGTGTCTTTGGTGTGTTTCGTGGTTCCCACTGAATGGTTCCGGCTCAGCGGGCCCCGAAAAGGGCGGTCCCGACGCGCACCAGGGTGCTGCCGGCGGCGATGGCGTCGGCGAAATCGCCGCTCATGCCCATCGAGAGCTCCCGCAGGGGAATCCCCTGTTGGGCGGACAGCTGGTCGCGCAACGCGCGAAGATTCGCAAAAGTCCGCTGGGCCACGGCGGGATCGGAGGAAAGGGGGGCGATCGTCATGAGGCCGTCGACGCGCAGATTTTTCCGGGTCAAGGCCCCCGCCAGGAGCCGCTCGGCATCGGCGGGCTCGGCGCCGAATTTGGCTGGATCGTTGCCCGCATTGATCTGCAGCAGCACGGGGAGAACCTTGCCCTGCGCCGCGGCGGCGCGGTCGAGATGATCGAGCAGTTTTTCGCTATCGATGCTCTGGACCCGGTCGAAATGGGCGACCGCGAGTTTGGCTTTGTTGGACTGCAGGTGGCCGATGAGCTCCCACGCGATGGGGGCGGGGCATTGCGGCCGCTTTTCGGCGGCTTCCTGCACCCGGTTTTCGCCCACGGCGCGCAGACCGTAGCGGGCCGCATAGCCGGCCGCCTCCGGGGGATGGGTTTTGGTGACCGCCATGAGCTCCACGTCCGCCGCCGGACGCCCTGCGCGGCGGCAGGCTTCGGCGATTTCGGCCCGGACCTGATCGGCGCGGCGGGCAAATTCTTCGTAGGGGATCAACATGGCGCTGGTTAAGAGAATCTAATTAATGGTTTACGACGAGGCCGGGTTCTTTATTCTATGGGCCAAAACGTGGTCTAATCATGCAAATTGAAAACTTCAAAATCTTCGCTGACCTCGTTGAGACGAAGAGTTTCTCCAAATCGGCGAAACTAAACGGTATAACGCAGTCTGCCGTCAGCCAGCAGGCGCGGGCGATGGAAAGGCATTTCAAGACGCTTTTGATCGATCGCAGCCAGAAGCAGTTTCAGCTCACCCGGGAAGGCCAGCGGGTCTATGACGCGGCGAAGGAGATGCTGCATACCTACGACAAGCTATTGAGCGAGTTGCAGGAGATGAAAAAGGTGATCAGCGGCACGATCCGCATCTCCACCATCTATTCGATCGGCCTGCACGAGCTGCCGCCCTACATCAAAAAATTTCTCCGCGACTATCCTTCGGTCAATGTGCGGGTCGAATACCGGCGTTCGAACCTGGTGTACGAGGACATCCTGCACAATTCCGTGGACTTCGGCCTTGTGGCCTTCCCGGTCAAGGCGCGCCAGATCGAAGTGCTGCCGTTCCGCAACGACCATCTCGTGCTGATCACCCATCCCAACCATGCGCTCGCGAAGCGCACCGATATCGAGGTGAAGGATCTTTTCGGCCAGAAGTTCATCGGTTTCGATCCCGATATCCCGACCCGCAAGGCGGTCGACCAGATCTTCCGGGAGAACAAGCTCGAGAGCGAGCCGGTGATGGAGTTCGACAATATCGAGACGGTGAAGCGCGCCGTGGAGATCGATCATGGCATCGCGATCGTGCCCCAGGCCACGGTGGTCCAGGAGGCCAGGGCCGGCACGCTGACCATGCTGCACTTCAAGGGCCGTACGTTCACGCGCCCGCTGGCCATCCTCCACCGCAAAGGCCGGGTGCTGACGCCGGCGATGAAGAAATTCATCGAGACCCTGGGCCTGGACCTGCCCGAGGCCCGCGACACCTGAGGACGGGAAACTTACCGGATAATTTGCGGTTGTACGGCCGCCGAACATTTTCCCTGCATGAAATCAATTCGCATGGTCGCTTGGGCAGTTGCGTTGGGTTGCCTGTTGGTTGTGGCCGCCTGCAAACCCCGTGAGTCGGCCCGGCCTTCCCAGGGACGCGCGCCGGAATGGAAGCTGAAGGACTTGGAGGGGAAGGATGTTTCCTTCGCCGATTTTAAAGGAAAGGTCGTTGTCGTGGATTTCTGGGCCACGTGGTGTCCGCCCTGTCGGGCCGAGATTCCCGGTTATATCGAGCTGCAGAAAAAATATGGCAAGGATGGCTTCGTCATCGTCGGGATCTCGATGGATGAAAAAGGCCCGGAGCACGTGAAGAAATTTGTCGAACAACAGGGGATCAATTATCCTGTGGTGATGGGCGATGATGGAATCGAGTCAGCCTTTGGCGGAGTGGAGGCGATCCCGACAACCTTCCTGATCGACCGCGCCGGGAATATTCGCGACCGGAAAGTCGGGGCGGTGGAGAAGACGGAGTACGAGCAACGCATTCTGTCGGTTTTGAAGGACCGCTCGTAGAACCTGAAAAAGGAAAGAGCCCGTCGATAACCCCTTAACGACGGGCTCTCCTTGATAGTCGCCCCGGCCGGGGAGCTATCCCTGTCTCCTGCCACTCGCTCGGCGCAAGTGATAGGCGCCGGTCTGCTAGCATCGTCCGTGCCAGCTGCAGCCCGCTGGCGATAGTTTTTCACGGATTAAACCGCGTGAGGCCCAATAATTCGTCCGCGATCTCCCGGTCGCTGCGGCAGCGGGGCATCTTGCTCTGGCCGCCCCATTTTCCCTTCTGGCGCATCCAGTGTTCAAAAACCCCGGGCATGACCAGGCGCACGACTGGCAGGTCCAGGCCACCCGCCTTGCGCTTGGCGGCGTAGTCATCGTTCAGTTGCTGAAGTTCGACATCCAAGTCCGCCGCCATGAGGGGACCCGTGGGGGTTTGGATCGTGCCGGATTTGAGTTCAACCCACCATTCATGCCGGCCCCGCCGCTGGCCGGTGTTCGAACTGACAAACATCGGCGCCACGTGGAAGTTCACGATCTGCCAGCCATGCCGCTGGCAGACCGAAAGCAGCGCATCGGTCAGTTCTTTTTCGATGACGTGTTCGCCGAACGCGCTCAGCTGCAGTTTGGTGCGCCCCACGTAGATCAGCCGCGGCGGTTCAACGGAAAGAAAGCGCACGATATCGCCGATCACATAGCGCGACAGGCCGGCGGGGGTCGTCAGCACGAGCGCGTAATCGACTCCTGTTTTCACCCCTTCGAGCGGCACCGCCTTCGTGCCGAGGTGGGCCAGACGGCTTTCGTCAAAATCCGTCATGGGAATGAACTCAAAAAACAACCCCACATCGGCCATCAACCGCAGTCCGCGCATACTGTCAGCATCCTGCGCCGCGATGAAGCCCTCGGAAGCCGGATACACCTCGTGGAAATTGACGTTGGGCCCGAGCGCCGCGTGCAATTCCTCCACGAATGGGGCGATGGGCACCCCGCCGTGGACGAGGCATTCGAGATTGGGCCAAAGCGCCTGCAGCTGCGGGAGATGGTTTTTGCCGGTGTCAACCCGGGTGCGCAACTGTTCCGCCAGGATTAAAATCCAGCTGGGAATGCCGGCGAGCAGCGTGATATCGCGATCCCAGGTGCGCTCGACGATGGCATCGATTTTGGCCGGCCAGTTTTCCATCTGTGCAATGGCCAGCCCGGGCTCGTAGAGATGTTTTTCCGCCCACGATGGGAGGTTCAGCGCAGTGATGCCGCTCAGGTCGCCGGCGTAGGCGGCGAAGGGCGCTGAATCCGGGATCGCGACCATCTTGGTCGATCCGCCGAGGAAGAGATGCCGGCCCCGCGCCACGCCGGCGTGGCCGATGCGGGCGGTATAAAACATCAGCGAATCGCGGCCGGCGCGCCGGAAATGTTTCAGCATTTCCTCCGTGATCGGCAGGTATTTCGTGGGACCGCTGGTGGTGCCCGAGGACACCGCATAGAAGGCGCATTGTCCGGGCCAGAGCACATTGGCCTCGCCGCGCTTCATGCGTTCGATGAAAGGGGAGAACTGCTCGTAGGCCTGCGGCGGCACCCGGTCCCGAAACGCGGCGTACTTCATGCCCTTTTCGATCCCGGCGGTGCGCCCGTACTGCGTGGTGGCGAGCCGGTCGAGCAAGGTGCGCTGGACGCGGTGCTGGGCGGGAACAGACTTGCCGGCACGGCGCAGTTTGCGCGTGGTGTGTGCGGTGAGGAGATCCGCGCCGAGGTAAAACAGTTTTTTTGTCAGGGCGGGCATGGAACGTCGCTCCGCGCGGGGGCTCTCTCTCCAGCCAGCGCTTCGCGCCGGAGAGCGGCAAGCGAATTCAAGCGGCCTCACGGAGCTTACTTCTTTTTAGCTGGCGATAGAAGGCGTGGATGGGCGGCAGGAAGTTGAGGA
>CAMAPG010000162.1 GCA_945859965.1 Opitutus sp. GAS368
CGACTGGTGGTATATCCGGGAAAGGTGCGCGGAAAATGCACCGTCGGATCCCTGGCAAAATTGACCTCAAACTGCCGAAGATTCCGCTCCTCACGGTTGAAATCCAGCTCTCGCGTAAGGGAGCGGTGGAATTCACTCACCACAGCCACGGGCTGGTAGCGCTTCAGTTCGGCCGACCGCTCGGACAACGCGGCTAGGCGTTGCAGGATCTCGAGATCCTCGCGGATACGCGCCTCAATGCCGGGGTGCTGCACCTTTACCACCACCTCATGGCCTTCCAACAAGCGGGCACAGTGAACCTGCCCGATGGAGGCGGAACCGATTGGGACCGGGTTAAATTCCGCGAAGATTTCGCTGATGGGCCGGCCAAGTTCCGCGGCCACCGTGGCCAGCGTGACTTCCGGAGGGTCCGGCGGCACGCCATGCTGCAACTTGGCAAGTTCAGCCGCGACCTCGTGGCCGACGATGTCGGGCCGGGTGCTGAGCATCTGACCGAACTTGATGTAGGTAGTGCCGAGTTCAGTGACCGCGAGCCGGATGCGCGCGGCGCGCGATCCCTCGGCCAGCTTGTCACCTTCCTTATTGGTGAAAAAACTTTTCGAGCGCTCGAACTCCGTGCCACTCAGCCAATCCGCGAGGCCATACTTTGCCAGGACTCCGACCACTTCGCCAGCCCGTCGGACGCTGCGGGAAAGTTGCGGAAGGGAGCGGATTTTCATGTATGAAGACGCCGGGACAGTAGGATCGGTGACAGCAGGCTGCCCGCGGCGCAAGCAACGAGCAGCCGGACAGCCCATCGACTGTGCGGTCACGAGGGCTCTGTCGGCGGAAGAGCTCCCCATCCCACACACGACTGCATGCTCCACGCAGGCGACTGCAATATTCCGGCTAAATAAAGCGGACGGATGCGTGCCGGCGGTTGAAATCCACCACGGTACGCATGGGTGCCAAGCGGTGCACCAGCTCCGTCCAGCTACGCCTGGTCGGATGCGCATCCCCAATGCCTCGACTCAAAATAACCGAGGCGGATTGTCCTGTTTCACTTCTTCAACTCAGGACGAATGCGGCTTGCTCCACAACGGCTTGCCCGATTCAGGCGGAGTCGACTTTGGCGCAGTCTTGGACGGAAACATGGGAGCACGGGCGTTTTTTTCCTGGAGCGCGGCCTTGATGGCGACGTCCTCGGAAACTCCGGGGGAAATATTGTATTCCACCACGCTTTCAGCGGCGGTCTCTGCTTTGGCACGTCTGGCAAAATCCGCTGCATCCTTGGAATCGCCAACTCGCCGGGTGACTTCGCACGGCGTGGATTCAGAGCGCGCGTTGGGATTATTATTGGAGGCGGTGTCAGCGAGCTGGCGCTCGGCCTGGAGCCAGATCTCCGTGTCACGTCCGGACGGACAGCCGAAATCTTGCCAGAGCTGGTGAGCGCAACGCGCCACGTCTTCATGCGTAGGTGTATTCATGGGAATGAGGGGGGGGGAATTGACGGCGGATCTGATTCGGGCGACCCGTCTGCAGGAAATCGACCTTCATCGCCCTTTGAGGTTCCCATCGATGGCCTGATGCAATTCACCCTCGTTTTTCCGCTGATCATTCCCTCTGGCCTTCGCTTTTCCGGGCCCCTGCCGCAGCTGGGCCGCAAGGAGCAGGCTGGTTTTGTATTTCAAGCCCGCCGATTCCCCTTCTCTTCTTTGTCGGAACCTCAGAACCGCTTGGCTGGAGCGCTGTCTGCCCAGCCTGGTCGCATTCAAATCATCATGAAAATCGTCGAAATCGCATTTACGGGTTATTCGGTCACCAACATGAAACGGGCCAAGGCATTTTACGAAGGTTTGCTCGGACTGCAGAAGTCGCGCGGCTTTGGAAAAATCGAAGGCGAAAAACAATGGGTGGAATACGACATCGGTCCCAGCTGCCTCGCCCTGATCTCCGGCGGCGGCAAGGATTGGCCGCCTTCACCCGACGGCACGGCGGCTGCCTTTGAAGTGGACGATTTCGCCGGTTACGCCGCGAAATTAAAATCCACCGGCGTGAAGTTCATCATCGAACCCACTGAAACTCCGATGTGCCACATGACGGTCATCGCGGATCCGGATGGCAACCGCGTGGTTCTGCACCAACGCAAGCCCCGCCCCAGCGCTTACTCCCGGTTCCCACCTTCGAACTTCGCCCGCACCGCCTGCCCGGGATTGACCTCGGTCTGCACGAGACCGTCGCGGACCACCAAAACACCTGCGACGAGCACGTAGGGGATGCCAACGGAGGCGAGGTCAGGCTTTTCGTAGGTCGCGCGATCTCCCACCGTTTTTGGGTCGAACACCACGAGGTCGGCATCCGCGCCGACCTGCACGCGGCCTTTTCGTTTCATCGCTGGCACCCGGGCTTCCAGGCGGCGGGCTGGCATCAACGAAAGTTTATCGATGGCCTGGGCAAGGGTGATCACCTGCTCCTCCCGGACATAGCGGCCGAGAATCCGCGCACTGGTGCCGGCATGCCGCGGGTGACCGCGCAAACCGTCGCTCGCGATCATCGTCAACGGATGTGACACGGCTGCGCGGACCACTTCCTCCGGATTGGAATGCACAATGACCAGGCCGCCGGTCTGCCGGTAGTTGGCGAACGTCTCCGCCGTCAGCCGTTCACCGGTCGCAGCCCATTGCAGATCTTGAAAATCAATGCCCGCCCGCGCCTGCCAGCCGGGATCGAAGACCGCTGATTTGATCTCGGTCATGCCCGCGGTGTACGGATAGCACTCGACCGAGATATCGGTGCCCCGGCTGCGCGCGTCGGAAATCTGCTGCAGGGCCCGCGGCGTGGCGCGGTTGGACGTGCTTTGCACATGGCAGACGTGCGACGGCGCACCCGTGGCATTGCTCGCGTCGATCAGCTCCTGGATCGCGGTGAATACATTTCTGGGCCCGGAATCTCCCTTGGAGCGCAAATGCACGTGGCAGGACGCATGGTATTTTGCGGCGACCCGATAGACTGCCAGCGTCTCGGCCATCGTGGAGGCAGGCGTGTATTGAAGACCAAGGCCGACCGCCACTGCTCCGCGCGCGAACCCGTGTTCGATCAAACGGGTGACTTCGGCCAGCTGGGCATCGGAAGCGGGCTGGAGCGCGGTGGCCGAATCGGCTCCGGGCAGAAACCCAGGACGGTCCCCCATCGCGGCCATGCGGCATGGAATGTGGCCCACGCTTACGCCGAAATGGATGAGGGCTTTGCCTTCGCGCGCCGCGTACCAGGCATCGACATCCGCAGTGCCCACTTCCAATTCACAGACGGTCGTTACTCCATCCTGGGCTTTCAGGCGATAATCCTCCGACTGCTGCGCATGCTGGTGCAAATCGATGAATCCCGGAGCCACCGCGAGTCCATCGACGTCGATGGTCACTCTTCCCCGCAACGGATGATCGGAGACTGCGGCAATCGTCCCCTGACGGATTCCGACATCGCGCACGGCATCGAGGCCCGATTCCGGATCGATGACCCGGCCATGACGCAGCACGAGATCAAACTCCGGTTCCGCTGCCTGTGCCGGACTCATCCCCGGCAGCAAGGCGAACCCGATGAGAGCACCGACTGCGATAGACCCGATACGAGACCGCAGGCTGGATTTCGAGCCCGCACCGCGCAGATTTCCATATCGCATACCGGCGATCGTAGGACCGCCCGGAACGAGCGCAATCCCTCTGGCAAATCCGCAGCGTCATAATTTATCCAACTCTGAAACGTACATCGGCGGGCGGTTTTTGACTTTTACCTAGTAGGTAAAAGTCAGTTAACAGCCACGTGTGAACAAAATGGCGATGGAGCCGTGTCCGGACTGCTGGAAGCGGCATCAAGTGATGGGCAGGCAGGGGTTGGATCGACTTTCACTTAATAGGTGAAAGTTGAAGCAGATCGGCGGATCGATATCAGCGGTTCGCCTCCGCCAGACATCGCCGCAGCTGCTTTAAAGCTCATCGACGTTGCCAGCGCGACAACTTGGATTATCGTTTTCCTCCCTTCGATTTCCATGCATCTCTCCTCCCTTCTCCGTTGCATCGCCCTGCCCTATCCCTCGCGTAAAGAGTGATGAAGGGAAAGGCAGAGGGCGCACCGCCCACCCCTCGCGCCCCGAGACGCGCGTCCAGACCGGCGCCGCCAGTGGCCAACGCTCCCGGGCGCGCCCTGATGGTGATCGACCATGAACGCCTGCAAAGCGCCGCCTGGGCGGAGTTTCATACCGCCCGCAAGCGGCTCGAAAAAGCCACGCGCGACCTGCACCGGCACGAGGAAATCGACATGCCCGCCCACGAATCGTGGCTGCACCGGACGTTTCCGCTGCTCGTGACGGAATTGCGTGAACTCGGCGCGGCGGTGGCGGCCAAAAAACGCAAGATCCAGGCCGTGCATTGGCTCTCCGCGCGCACCGGCCGCTCGATCAAACGGCTCTGGCATGAGCAAAAGGAACGCGAGGCGAATCCGGAGGCCTTCGCGGACGAAGATGAATTTGAGGAAGAGGACGAAGAGCCCAAGCGCGACGGCGAGGCCCGGCGCGAGGATTTCGAACCGGACCACCCGCCCCGTCCCGGCGCCGATGCCCCGCCAGCGGCCCGCGACATTTACCGCCGCCTCGTGCAACGGCTCCATCCGGATCGCGGCGGCGATTGGACGGACGCACGCGAACATCTCTGGCACGAAGTGCAACAAGCCTGGACCGCGGGCGATGTCGACTGGCTCTCGCGGCTCGAGAGCGAATGGGAAACCGCGAACGAAGTCCTCGGCGCCGCCTCCCCCCTGAGCAGCCTGCGTCGCGGCATCGAGGAATTGCATGCCGCCCGGCGCGACACCGAGCGCAAACTCAGCGAATACCGCGGGTCGCCGCAGTGGCGTTTCACGCTGACGGAAAAGAAACGCGACGCGCTGTACCGCCGGACCACGGAAATTTTTGAGCACGACCTCGGATTTCTCCGCCGGCAGCTCACTCACATTAACACGACGATCGCGGCATGGGAGGAAGACTGGACGCGGCCGGACAGCCGCCCAAAACCGACGGGACCGCGCCGGGCCAATTTCCGCCGCGGCCGGCGTTGGGGATATCCCAAGCCGTAACGGCCGTTACGGCAGCCAGGGATACTTCCGGGCGTCGGGCTTCCGCTTCTGCCGCTGGGCGGAATGAAACTCCTTCGCCTCCTCGCTCATATAATAGAGCAGCGTGGCATTGCCGGCGAGTTCCTGGATTCCCGCCTGGCCGTCGAGTTCGGCGTTAAAGCCGCTTTTCAACAGGCGAATCGCCAGGGGGCTGTGTCCGAGGATTTCCCGGGCCCATTTCACGCCTTCGGCCTCGAGGTCCGCGACGGGAACCACCGCATTGACCAATCCCATTTCCAGGGCCTGTTTCGCGTCATACTGTCGGCAGAGGTACCAGATTTCACGGGCTTTTTTCTGGCCGACCACCCGCGCCAGGTAGCTGGAGCCAAATCCGCCATCGAAGCTGCCCATTTTCGGACCGACCTGCCCAAAGATCCCGTTGTCGGCCGCCAAGGTGAGATCGCAGACCACGTGCAGCACATGGCCGCCGCCAATCGCATAACCTGCGACGAGGGCGATCACGACCTTGGGCATGGACCGGATCAATTTCTGCAGATCGAGGACGTTGAGGCGCGGCACGCCATCGTCGCCCACATAGCCGGCATGACCCCGCACGCTTTGATCGCCGCCTGCGCAAAAGGCATATTTTCCGTCGGTGTGCGGGCCCGCACCGGTCAGCAGCACCACGCCGACCGAGGAATCCTCCCGCGCATCGGAAAAAGCGTCGAACATCTGCGAAACCGTCTCGGGCCGGAACGCGTTCCGTTTTTCCGGGCGATTGATGGTCACCTTGGCGATGCCGTCCGCCTTGTGGTAAAGGATGTCCGAGTAGGTCTTGGCGACCTGCCATTTCGGGAGACTCATGGCTTCAACCCGAACGCAGAAGTGCAGGCACGTCAATGCGGGGAGCGGATCCGCCGTCGCCAAGCCTATGGCGGACAAGCCGGATCGCCTCCGTCTTGGTGAACGAGGGAGTCCGCGCCCGCCTCATGCCTGGGTCGTTCTAAAATAAGAACCTACCAGCGGACCGGCACGGGAACATCCGGAGAAGTGCAACCTAATTTACTGATCCGGGAGAAACAACTTGGAGCAGACGCCCGACTCGTAAGACTAACGGTGAATGAATCAGCCGGAAACTACGCACTCCTCCGCCCGACAGGCCCGGCTCGGCCTCGCTCTGGGCGCCTTAGGCGTCGTCTTCGGCGACATCGGCACCAGTCCGCTCTATACCATGAAAGAGTGCCTGGCGCAGCTCACGCCCGCCGAGCGCCCCGAAGGGGTTTTGGGCATTCTGTCGCTGATGCTGTGGTCGCTGGTCTTGGTGGTGTGCGTCAAATACATCGGCTACATCACGCGCGCCGACAACCGCGGCGAAGGCGGAATCTTCGCCTTGCTTGCGCTGAGCCACTCCAAGGATAGCCCGAAAGCCCGGACGGGAATCGGCTTCACGATCCTGATCATCCTCATCGGGGCGGCACTGCTTTATGGGGACAGCGTCATCACGCCCGCCATTTCAGTGCTCAGCGCCGCGGAAGGTTTCACGGCTTTCAGCCCGGCCATCACGCCGTATATCACGACCATCGCGTGCATCATTCTCGCCGGTTTGTTCTGGGCGCAGCACAAGGGCAGCAAAACCATCGGCCGAATTTTTGGGCCGGTCATGGTGATCTGGTTTGGAACGCTGGGATTGCTCGGTGCCTGGCATATCTACGAAGCCCCCCAGGTATTGGCGGCCCTTGATCCCCGCTACGGTTTCCGCCTGCTCACCACCCATTCGTACGGCGCGTTTGCCATGCTCGGTTCGGTTGTACTCACGATCACCGGAGCGGAAGCGCTTTACGCGGACATGGGCCATTTCGGCCGGAAATCGATCGCGCGCGCCTGGTACTTCTTCGCCTTCCCCGGCTTGATCCTCAATTATTTCGGCCAGGGCGCGCACGTGATTGCACATCCGGATTCGAGCGCGAATCCGTTCTTCGCCCTCGCTTCAGAGGGTTGGGGCCAGTTAGCGCTAACGCTGCTCTCGATCGTGGCGGCAGTGGTCGCGAGCCAGGCCGTGATTTCGGGGGCCTACTCCCTGACAC
>CAMAPG010000163.1 GCA_945859965.1 Opitutus sp. GAS368
GGTAGTGGTTACACCAGTAACAGGCGACATCGCCAAAAAAGTGTCTGGCAAGCTAGATTCCTTTTTAGTTAAATTTGGCGTTGGAAAGGATGAATGAATCGAACCACTGGGGCACGGCATCGTTGCGCAGGCGATAGGGTTCGTATTGAGCTGAATTCTCCGAAAATTCAGCGAGCGCGGCATAGATCTTCCCGCGGCTCTCGGGGCTTAATCCGATGATAAAATCGCGATCCGGGAGAATGAGGATCGCCTCGGGCGTTACTTGTCGGCGGGAAGGGGCCGCGAGAAAAGCACGTTGGGTCGCAGTCAAACCGGCATTTTCCCACAGCGTGGCGAGAGAGGACTCGGAGTAGTTTTTAAAGACCCAGTGGATGGCGTCCGGCTTTGTATAGTTTGCCGTGATGAATTCTTCCGGTGGTTCGATCAAAATGCGCGAATATTCCAACTCACCCCAAGGACCCCGGTGGAGTGGTGTGATTTCAGTTGGGGACGGGGAGGTGGACCTTAAGGTGGCGGCTGGCCTGGGGGCCGGAGGTACTTGTCCAGTCGTGCTCCGCATCCAAAGCAGCACCCCCCAGGGGGCCATCAGTAAAAAGCCCAGGCTCCACCAGACGAAGCGGGGGAGATGGATGTTTACGTGAGGATGGGAAGAAGACACGGTAAAGAGTGAATCTAGAGGGTGATCTTTTTAGATCAACGGGAATTCGTCTAAGCACCCTTCATTGAGGAATAATTTTGTTTATTCCGTGCCTTCTCTGCTCACTATCTGTGATTTTATGCTCGATCCGAAACTGCTTCGCGAAACACCCGATGTTGTACGTGCCGCGATTGCCAAAAAGCGCATTGATGTTGATTTTGAAGCGGTTCTGGCCCTCGACGTCGCTTGGCGCGCGTCCCTGCAAGAGGTCGAGACCCTGCGTTCCCATCAGAAGGCGGCGAACAACGAAATGGCCAAGCTACCCAAAGGGACCCCGGAGTTCATGGCGAAGGTAGCGGAGATGAAAAATGTCTCAGGGCTCGCGAAAGAGCGGGAAGTAGGCCTAAAGGAAACCGAGGAAAAATGGCGACAGGCGGTCTTGTCCCTTCCGAATCTGCCTCATACTAGTGTCCCTGACGGGCATTCACCGGAAGAAAATAAGGTTCAATCGCTTTATGGAAGCCACGAGGCCCCCCGTCCGCATGCGCTTCCGCATTGGGATATTCCGGGATTTTCCCGGCTTTTTGACTTTGAGCGGGGCGCGAAAGTCACGGGCGCGGGGTTCCCCTTCTTTATTGGTGAAGGCGCCCGGTTGGTGCGCGCCTTGGTCCATTTCTTTTTGGATGAAAATGCCAAGGCAGGTTACGTGGAGGTCAGCCCGCCCATTTTCGTCAATGCGGCCAGTGCCACTGCCACGGGGCAATTGCCGGACAAGGAGGGGCAGATGTACGAAACGACGCCCGATCGGCTGTTTGCGGTGCCGACGGCCGAGGTGCCGCTGACCAACTTCTTTCGCGACGAGATCATCGACGAGGCTGCGCTGCCCGTATGCCGTTGCGCCTATACCCCCTGTTTCCGGCGCGAGGCCGGCAGTTACGGCAAGGAGGTTCGCGGACTCAACCGGCTGCATCAATTCGACAAAGTCGAAATGCTGAAATGGGTGCATCCCACGGCGAGTTACGACGAACTGGAGAAGCTGCGGGGAGACGCAGAGAGGCTTTTGCAAAAGCTCGAATTACCTTATCGGGTCCTTCTGATGTGTGCAGGGGATTTAGGGTTCGCACAGGCCAAGAAATATGATCTCGAGGTGTGGGCGGCAGGGCAGAAACGCTGGCTTGAGGTTTCGAGCTGTTCGAATTTTGAGGCATTCCAGGCCCGGCGGGCCCAAATCCGGTTCCGTTCGAAGGACAGCGGCCGTCCGGAGCTGGTTCATACGCTCAATGGTTCGGGGCTGGCTGTTCCGCGGGTCTTGGCGGCGATTCTCGAAAATAACCTGCAACCGGATGGGCGCGTCAAAATTCCCTCTGCATTGCTGTCATATTTTGGGAAGGACTATCTTAGTTTTGTGTAAGGCGGAGAGTCCGCGGATTTTCCCTCTGCGTGGCGAATTTATCCATGAGCGCGCGAAAGACGGACTGGTCCCTGGTTGCGGATCAATTGGCCCAACGAGTTCCGCGGTCGAAACTGCACGAGGCGGTTGTGGATTGGGTGGAAAAAACCCCGGTCCGTACACCGTGGGCGGTCGCTTTCTCTGGGGGTGCCGATTCGCTGGCGCTTTTGCTGCTGTTATGGGCGCACTGGCCCGAGCGCAGGTTGCGCCTGAAAGTGCTTCACTTTAATCACCGCCTGCGCGGACTCGCGGCCAATGGCGATGAGGCTTTTTGCAAAAGCGTCTGCAAGGGACTGGGTTTATCCTGCACAGCCGGTCGCTGGGCAGACGCCGGGAAAAAGGCCAGCGAAGCGGACGCCCGAAATGCGCGCTTCGGTTTCTTTCAACAGGCGATGCAACCGTCACGGACCTGGGCGCTTTGGCTGGGTCATCATCAGGATGATATTATTGAAACGATGCTGATGCGCCTGGCGCGCGGCAGCGGCACGAGAGGTTTGGCCGCGCCGCGGCCGGTGCAAAGGATGACCGGGCGACGGGTCCACTTGCGCCCGCTGCTGGCCTTGAAAAAGGCGGAAATCATGGCGGTGCTTCGCGAGAGTGGAGCGATCTGGCGCTTGGACTCCTCCAATGCCGGCAGCGCTTATCTTCGCAATCGTCTCCGTCGTTCGGTCGTGCCGGCCTGGAAGCGAGCCGCCGGCGACCGTGACGTGCTCGCGGGGGTGGCTCGTGCACGTGAATTACTCGAGGAAGACGATCAAGCGCTTGAGACATGGATCGACGAACTTCAGCTCATGGCCGCGGACGGGCGGTTGAATTTGAATCGGCTGGCCGGAAAACCCCGTGGCGTGATGCGCCGGGCGCTGCATCGCTGGCTGTTGGCGCTGCGAGAGCCGGTTGATATTTCCCGTCAGGCATTCAAGGCGTTGCTTGAGTCGATTGAAAAAGGGAAGGATGTACGGCATAGTCTAAGCAATAAAGGATTTGCCGTAATCCGCTCGGGGCGTTTGGGCTTTGAGGCCGGTTTTCGGGCGAGGTCGAAATGAACCCTGAAATTCCAAGGCGGTTCAATTGACTTATAGAGCTGGAACCAGCAGCTTTGTCGGCTAGTCCAATCTTTTCTTTAAATGCCCGAATCCGAAAATAAATCGAAACGCCGGCCTCCGTTGAAAAAATTGCCGCCGGGAAATTTCCTCTCGAAGGCGTGGCTGGTATGGCTGGCCATCATCGCGGCGGTGGTCGCATTGCTGCTTTGGCGGCCGGCGGTGGAAACGGGACCTGCTGCGCTCAAGATTCAGCGCGTGGTCGAACTTGCGGAACAAGGGAAAGTGCACAACGGCGTCATTCGTCCCGATACGTCGGGGGGGCGCGACTGGGTTTTGATCACCGGTGAATCAACCGATGCGCTTGAAGGTGGAGCGCATAAATTCCGGGCCTCGGGTCGATTGACTGATACCAACATGGAGCGGCTGCAGAAGTCCCAGCAGTTTAATGAACTTCCTGCCACCACGGTTTTTACCCAGATCCTCTCCCAAGTGGTGCCTTTTGTCATCATCATCGGATTGTTGTACTTCCTGTTTGTCCGGCAACTGCGCCAGGCTGGCCGCGGGGCGCTTAATTTCGGAAAAAGCCGGGCCAAACTTCTCACCCGAGATCGCGATCGTGTGACGTTTGCCGACGTGGCGGGCTGCGACGAGGCCAAGGAAGAAATCAGCGAAGTCGTGGAATTCCTCAAGGATCCCAAGAAATTTCAAAAAATGGGTGGGCGGATTCCCAAAGGTATCTTGATGGTGGGGCCTCCCGGCACAGGCAAGACGCTGCTCGCGAAAGCGGTGGCCGGTGAGGCCGACGTTCCTTTCTACAGCATTTCGGGCTCTGATTTCGTCGAAATGTTTGTCGGAGTGGGGGCGAGCCGGGTTCGCGATATGTTTGAGCAGGGACGCAAAAATGCGCCTTGTCTGATTTTCATCGATGAAATCGATGCTGTCGGCCGTCAGCGCGGTGCGGGATTGGGCGGCGGTAACGATGAACGCGAGCAGACCCTTAACTCGCTGCTGGTTGAAATGGACGGCTTTGATACGAACGAAGGGGTTATTATCATCGCAGCGACGAATCGCCCTGATGTACTCGACAGCGCCTTGCTCCGGCCTGGACGCTTTGATCGTCAGATTTA
Source organism: Opitutus sp. GAS368 (assembly GCA_945859965.1). Lineage (GTDB taxonomy): Bacteria > Verrucomicrobiota > Verrucomicrobiia > Opitutales > Opitutaceae > CAMAPG01. The sequence continues at coordinate 4,258 of CAMAPG010000163.1, forward strand.
CGTGGATTTGCCCGATTTGGTTGGACGGGAACAGATCCTTCGGGTGCATGCCCGCAAGATCAATTTAGCCGAGACAGTGGACCTTGCCATCATTGCCCGTGGCACTCCGGGTTTGTCCGGGGCTGAACTAGCTAATCTTTTGAATGAGGGCGCGCTGCTCGCTGCGCGCCGCAACCGGAAAAAGGTTGAGATGATCGACGTCGAAGATGCTCGCGAGAAAGTGCAGTTTGGTCGCGAGCGCCGTCGGGTCATGGACGACGAAGAGAAAAAACTTACGGCGTATCATGAAGCAGGACATGCGCTGGTGCAGGCGGTTCTTGATGATGGCATGATGCCGGTGCACAAAGTGACGATCATCCCACGTGGTCGCAGCTTGGGCAGCACCATGTTCATTCCGAAAAAGGATATTCTGACGCATGCGATGAAACGGATGCTCAGTCAGATCGCCATGGGTCTGGGTGGCCGGATTGCCGAAGAAATGGTCATGGGTGATATTTCGAGCGGTGCGGCAGGTGATATCAAGCAGGTGACCAAAATTGCGCGCCATATGGTCTGTGATTGGGGTATGAGTCCGCTTGGCCCAATCGCTTTTGGCGATAATCAAGACACGGTATTTCTTGGCCGGGAAATTACCCGAAACGAAAATTTCTCCGAGGAAACCGCCCGGAAAATCGACGTTGAGATTCACCATATCATTGACGCGCAATATCAGCGCGCCAAGGCCATCATTCTGGAGAAGCGTCCGGCGCTCGATAAAATTGCTGAAGCATTGCTTCAGTATGAAACGATCGAGGGGCGGCATGTTCATGAAATCCTCGAGTTCGGAGAGATTCGTTCCCCGGTTGTTGTGGTTCCTCCCTCCAAGCCAGACGATAAGAGCGGAAAAAAAGTTTCTGAAAAGACAGTGGCGACAGATGACTTGGCGGGGGGCGCTCCCGCACCTGCTCCGACACCTGCCTGAGAAAGCCTGGGGACTGATGATTAGCTTTATGGCGCGGACAGGCCCCGCGCCTTTTCTATGCCCTCACGGACGAGGGACGGAAAAACGGTCTTGGATTTAGGGCCCAAGACCGCAAAGTTCCCTATCTTATGAAGATCTGTTGTATCGGGGCTGGTTACGTGGGTGGTCCGACCATGGCGATGATCGCCCTGAAGGCTCCGGCCATCGAGGTGAGAGTGGTCGATATGAATGCGGCACGGATCGATGCCTGGAACTCCAATACCCTGCCGATTTACGAACCCGGCCTGGATGAAGTGGTGAAAAAAACCCGGGGGAAAAACCTGTTTTTTTCCACTGATATTCGCGGAGCGATCCAAGCAGCCGACATCGTCTTTGTGGCGGTCAATACTCCCACGAAAACCTATGGCGTTGGCGCTGGCAGGGCTGCGGATATGCGGTACATCGAATCGGTTGCACGGACGATCGCAGAGGTGTCGACCTCGCCGAAAATCATCGTGGAGAAGTCCACGATTCCGGTGAAAACGGCCGAGACGATTAAGGATATTTTGGGCGCGAACTCCCGAGGAGTGAAATTTTCCGTCCTTTCGAATCCGGAGTTTCTTGCGGAAGGAACGGCCATGGTTGATCTCGAAGCACCCGATCGAGTTTTGATTGGTGGCGAGCGTACCGTTGCCGGCGATGCCGCGGTGAAAACCCTTGTGGAGGTCTATGCGCATTGGGTTCCTCGCGAACGTATTATCACGACGAATTTGTGGTCGGCGGAGCTCTCAAAATTGGTGGCGAATGCGTTTCTTGCACAGCGTATCTCATCGATTAACTCGATCTCGGCCTTGTGTGAGGCCACGGGCGCGGATGTTGACGAAGTCGCTGGAGCGATTGGCAAGGACTCCCGCATTGGTCCGCGGTTTTTGAAGGCGTCTGTTGGCTTTGGGGGCTCCTGCTTCCAGAAAGATATTTTGAACCTGGTGTACCTGTGTGAGCAGTTCAGTCTGCCTGAAGTGGCCAGTTATTGGGAGCACGTGATCCGGATGAACGATTTCCAGAAGCGCCGGTTTGGAGCCAAGATCGTTCGTTCCTTGTTCAACTCGGTTGCTGACAAAAAAATTGCGGTGCTCGGTTTTGCATTTAAGAAGGACACGAACGACACTCGGGAATCAGCGGCAATTGCGGTGTGTCGAGACTTGCTGGCTGAACAGGCAAGGGTGGTGGTTTACGATCCCAAAGTACCTGAGGAGGAAATCCGCCAGGATATTTTGGGTAAGGGCAAAGATGATACGCGGCTCACCATTGCCAAAAGCGCCTACGAAGCAGCGGAGGGTGCACATGCACTCGCGGTGGTCACCGAGTGGGATGAGTTCAAAAAACTGGATTACGCAAAAATTTTTGCGGGTATGCAGAAGCCAGCCTTTGTTTTTGATGGCCGTAATATTTTGGATTTACCAAAGCTTAACGCTCTTGGGTTTAGGGTATATGGAATAGGTAAATAAGTACGCAGTACGTATTTTCCTAAGCATTGATAGACAATAAGATGAGAATACTTATGCAATTCTTTGATTTTAAGATTTTACAGCTGGGGTGAAACACCTATTTCTATAGGTAAGTTACCCATACCCATACAAAAATTTCACTGCACCGATGACTATTCGACACAAATACCTCCTCACCGGTATCTCGGCGCTCTTTACGTTCGTTTCCCTCTCCATGGGGTTTCCACAGCCGCCGTCTCCCGTTCTTTACGACCCGATTACGCGAACGGTGGAGGGAGACCAGCCGTTGTCCTTATAGTTACGACATTTTGGTGACTTCGCCGACAGCGCTTCCTCTGGTCTCGACGACCGTCAACTTGCAGCTCACCGCTGTGACGGTTCCCGCTGGCTCAACAACGGCTGGAGCACTTAGCTACATCACCCTT
>CAMAPG010000164.1 GCA_945859965.1 Opitutus sp. GAS368
CATCCCGTGACCTTGCTCGCGGAAGCTTACCGCGACGAGCGGGCCAAGGCCTGACGTTTTTCGCCATGCCCACCGACCCACGCGTCTCTGTTTTTCGGCCCATCCATGCCGAATTGGGCGAGGGCGCACTATGGCACCCGGTCCGGAAGTCCCTTTTCTGGGTCGATATTCCCGGGATGAAAGTCTTCGAGACTCGCCCCGGGGAAAAAGAAACCCGCAGTTTCCAGCTGGACCAGAAAGTGACTGCGGTCGCGCCAAGCTCCGACGGCAAATTGATCGCGGCGCTGCATCGCGGGATTTACCTGCTCGATCCGGATACCGGCATCGCCACGGAATTCGCCGCGCCCGCCGGTCTCAATCCCGAACGCATCCGGTTCAATGACGGCAAGTGCGATCCGGCCGGACGTTTCTGGGTGGGCACGTTTGCCTGGAACGACAAGCCCGGGACCGCGCACCTATATCGCGTCGATGCCAAACGCTCGATCACCGCGATGCGCGACGGGGTCACGTGTTCGAACGGCCTCTCCTGGACCGCGGACACCAAGACGCTCTACTACATCGATTCCCCCACCCGCACGGTGCAGGCCTTCGACTTTGACATCGCAACCGGCACGCTCTCGCGGCACCGCATCGCCATCACCTTCACGGAAGCGGATGGACTGCCCGATGGCTGCACGATGGATGCGGAGGATCACTTGTGGATCGCCCATTGGGGCGGCTCGAAGGTCACGTGCTGGGATCCCAAAAATGCCCGGTTGCTCGACACTCTGCACCTTCCCGTCAGCCAGGTGACCAGCTGCGCCTTTGGCGGACCCAAGCTCGAGACCTTGTTCATCACCTGCGCGTCGGAAGGCTTGAGTGAAGCGCAAAAGCGCGCAGAGCCCGAGACAGGATTCCTGTTCAGTGCGCAGCCCGGCGCGCGGGGCGTGCCTGCGAATATCTTCCGTTTGGCTTAGGCCGGGAACCGCCCGGAGTCTCGACTCCGGCCTTCGAAACGATATCTGATGGGAGACCCGCCGGATTTCCTACCCCCATGAAACATCTGATCGCGAGCCACCATCAGCATTTTCTCCTCGATGCCCAGCTGACTCCCGCCCTCACCATCAAGCCGGGCGCGGAGGTCACGTTCCAAACCCTCGACGCGTGCTGCGGCGAGGTGCGTTCGGTGGAGCAATTTCTCGCGCGGAGAAAAACCACCCGCCCGAGCAATCCAATGACCGGGCCCGTCTTCGTCGAAGGCGCCGAGCCCGGGCACACCCTCGTCGTGGAGATTCTGGACATCCAACTCGATGCCGACGGATTCCAGCTCATCGGCCCGCAGCGCGCGATTATCCAGGATGAGATCAAGGACTGGACATGCTATGCCTTCCAAGTCCGTGGCAATCGCGTGATCTTTCCCAACGGGATGGAAGTCCCCGTCAGTCCCGTGATCGGCCAGTTTGGCAACGCTCCGGCGGGAGAACCCACCAGCCATCCCAATGCATTGGGCGGCAACCAGGATTGTCCGGCCGTGAGACCTGGCGCCAAACTCTATCTCCCCGTGGCGGTGAAGGGCGCCCTCTTCTCGCTCGGCGATGTCCACGCCTGCCAGGGCGACGGCGAAGTGGTCGGCGCGCCCGAAATCGGAGCACGCGTCACGGTGCGGATCGAACTGCTCCCGCACAGCCACTCGGAGCGGTACATGATCGAGGATGCCACGCACTGGCACACCTGCGGCACCGCCGACACCGAGGCCGAGGCAGTCCGGGTGGCCGTCTTCGCCAACGCGCGCTTCATCGGGAAAACCTACGGTCTCGCGCCCAAGGACGCCCTGATTCTGCTGACTCTGATCGGCCGGTTGAATGTCTCGCGCACCGCGAAATGGGGCACGCAAGGTCCGGTCGTCTGCTCGAGTTTTTCCAAAAAATTAGCCGAGGACGCAGCCGCCCGCTATCGGAAGTCCTAAGCTACTTCGCGAGCGGCCTGAATCTCACACCGTTCGTGCCGACACCGTCAGTGCCGGTTCCAATCGCGATTAGGTTTCTCCCACAGGATTCGCGCGGCATAGACCCGCCCGTTAGCGCCATATTTCGGATCGACGCGCGGTGCCATGCCTTCGGAGGTCGTTACCCACGTTTCGTGTTCGTTCACGTCCACGATCGCAAAGTTGCCGAGCTGGGCGCCCTTGTTCGGCACCAGCTCCCGCTCGGTGGCGCGGATCACCACCAGTTTCTGCGGATCGATCTGTGCCATGAAGAGTGGCGCCCGATGCCGCGCCACATTGTCGTTATTCGCCCCGCGCCGCGTATAGACGAGAAATAATCCGTCATGGTGCGTCACCCAGTGCGCCTGGGTGTTGTAGCTGCCGAGGTCCGAGCCGTCGTCAAAGGTCCACGGACGGATCGGGCCGTAATGGAGCCCATCGTCACTGACAGCCACGTAGGCGCCCTTGTCGGCCCGCAGGGTCAGGAAAAATTTCCCGCCCCACTTCGCGAGCGAAGGCTCGGAGAGGCCGCGATCCTCCGGAAGAACCAGCTCGGTGCCGTGTTCGATATAACGCAATTCCCGGCCGTCAAACCGGCAGCGCATCACCGTGGTAAAGAAGGCCTTTCCCTCCTTGGTTTTGGCATAGGTCGGCAGCAGCACGTCTCCGTTCTCCAAATCCACCCGCTGGGTGCTGCCGGCTCCTTCATTGAAAAACTTCGGATCCTCCGGCATATTTAAAACCGCCCAAGGCGTCCATTGCCCGGTTTGCGGATCGTAGACCGACCAGATCGAGGCCCGCGGACTATTTTTGACGAGTTTATTGTCCAGCAAACGGGTTGTATGGCCTGTGCCCAATAGTTTCCCGGAACCGGCATGCCATTTCGGCGTGAAATCACAAACGCCCTCCTCGACTCCATCCGGTAGCAGATGGCGCCCCAAGGTAATGGTATGCTCCACCGGTTGCGTCCAAGTTTTACCGAGATCGGTCGAGACTTGGGATTGCACCGGGAAAAATACGTCACTCTGCGAGAACATCCATTTTTGCATCGTCCACACCACCGCCGGCGTGCGGCCCGGGATCGCCCCGGCGCGCGGGTGAAACCAGCAGAATTTCCCGTCGAATCCGTCGCTGACGACCATGAGGTCGAGCTTATAGGGTACCGGCTTGGGGCCTTGTTCAGCCTGGAGCAAAACCGTTGAGGTCGACACGACCAACGCGAGGACAGCGATTAATTTCTTCATGAAGGATAAGGAGTGAAAGATCATATGGGAGCCTGCTTGCAGGCGATTTTCACTGGGGACGCGACGAGCGTGGCGCCGCTCCAGATCATCGCCTGCAAGCAGGCTCCTACATCCTCACAAAATGCGCAGCAATTTCTGGGCGTTTCCGAACAGCAGTTTCCGTTCGACCGCCTTGTTCTTGGCCAGGCGGCGAACGACGGCGATCGTCTTAGCGCCCTGACAGTCGTCGGGAGGGCCGACCGGATCGGCGCAATCACTGCCATAAATCAGCTTGTCCTGATGCCGGTCGAAAAATGCCCGGGTGTGCTCTTCGTCGCGAGTCAGCGCGCCCAAGCCCGAGCCCGCGGAGAGATCCCCGAACATGTTCGGATAATCGCGCAGGTAACGGTCGGTAAGTCCGCCCGCCTCGACCGCTCCCTTCGGGTAGAGATCGGTCCAATTTTTGTAACCCTTGTCGATGTTCGCCCACCAGGTCTGCGCGTGGCCAATGAAGTTCACCTGCGGGTACTTCTCGAGCATCGTGTGGAAGCGATCGAAGCCGTAATTATACATCCCGTGCTGCCAGTGCATCAGCACCGGCACATTGTAGGCCCGCGCCAGCACGTAAATCTTCTGCATCTCCGGCGAATCGCATTCCACGCCGAATTTCAACTCACCGATGATCACCGCGCCTTTTTTCAGCCATTTCTCAATCTCGGGCACGGCGTCGTCGAGATCCGGAACCTCGCAGGCCCCCCAGAAAAATTCCTTCCGCGGCGAATGCTCCTGGGCATAGCGATAACAGGCCTCGTTGCCCGCGGCCTTGGCCTGCAGGCCGTTGGCGACGCCGTCGTGCGTCGAGGGTCGCTTCACCGGGCGGCCCGCAGGCAACAATATCGTCGTTGTCACCCCCATCGCGCGTTGATGGGTCAGCAGCTGCGCATCGGTGCGCCCCCGATACTCCACGTGCTGGTGCAGATCGATGATCGACTCGGCCGGAGCCGGCGTCGGCGTGGCCTTGAGGTGAAGGGCCGTGCCAGCGGCCAACGCCGCGGAGGCCGCGAGAAATTCCCGGCGTGAATAGGTTTTTGAAGTCATGACGTCTTTTCAGAATCAACCTGGGAACGGTGTGAGAACGGCAGACACATGCACCCAGTACACGTCGGGTAGGTTGATGGCGGGGGTAGTAAAGCGCACCTGGCTGTCTGCCGGAGCAGAGGAACCGCTAGTGTTCGACCGGGAGTTCAATCGTGGCCAGCGTAAAAAAAGCGAGGGCGGACCCACGCTCTCGCATGACGCCCGGCCCTTCCGTCACTTTGGAACTCGCTGCAGGAGTGTGGCGGGATCGCCGACCAGACCGGAACGGACGACGCGGAAAATAGCCCGGGTATTCCGAATGTCCTGCAATGGGTCGGCATTCAGAATCACCAAGTCCGCGAGTTTGCCGGGCTCAAGGCTGCCGAGGTTCGCGGTCTGGCCGATGGCCCGCGCGTTGTTGCGGGTGGCGGCAATCAGTGCGGCTTCGGGCGGCAGGCCGGAGGCCACCAGCAGTTCCAATTCCTGGTGCAACGCCAGGCCTGGCGGACAAAATTGTACGGGCGTGTCGGTTCCCACCAGCAGTTCGACGCCGGAGCGGTATAACAGGCCGGTGAGTTCCTGCAGCTTGGCGAGTTGCCGGCGACGAAGATCGACGGTCGTTGGGTCAATCGGACTGGATTGGGCCGAGAGCAACCAGCCCTCGCGCAACCGGGCCGGGATTTGTCCCAAGTCGGGGTGCTGCTGCACTTCCGGCTGGTCGTGGAGCAACATCCAGTTGCGATACACCACCAGCGTGGGATCGATCGCGACCTTGTTGCGCACCAAGGCGGCCACCATCTCGGTGGTGGCCGGCTGGGTGAAATCGACCCGCGCCTTCACTTCCAGGATGCGTCGCTGCAAATCCGTCAAGGCGGCTGCGGTCATCCCCGCACGTTCCGCCGGCGGCGGCCAGCGCGGGGTTTCCGGCGGCAGCACAAAGGAAAAGACCGAGTCGATGTGCTCCAGGCTGTCGATCCCGTCCGCCACCGCTTCCTGCGCCGTATAATTCCAAGCCAGGTGGGCCGTCACCCACTTGCCGCGGCGATGGGCTTCCTTGATGATCGCCTGGCCGACAGGCCGTTTGACGCCGACATAGAGCTTAAACGTCTGCACATCCCACTTGATCATTTCATCGACAAACGCCGCGACTTTCTCCGGTTCGGTGAGCGCCCAGCTCACAAAGGAATGATACGGTGGATTTCCGTCGATCAACGGGCTGCCCATGATCACGCGGGGGGAATGCCCGGGATGCTCCGCCGCATAGTTGCGCAGGAGTTTTTCCGCGACTACCTCGTCGCCCACATCGCGCAGCGTGGTCACCCCATTGGCCAGGAAGAGCGGAAAGATTTCGTCCGCGGTCATCTGGACGCTGCGCAGGACGTGCACGAGATGGACATGGGCATCGATCAACCCCGGGATCAGAAATTTGCCTCGCGCATCGACCACCTGTGCACCCGGCGGCGCCACCACCGTCTGTCCCTCGAAGGCGATGGTTTTTATCCGGTCGCCTTCGATCACGATGGCGCGGAACGGGACCATGTGGCCCGAGGAACTATCGAATAGTTTACCGCCTTGGATCACCAGGGCCGGTGTCTCTGCGGCGAAAACCCTCAGGCCCAAAAAAGCGGCCAGCACTGCGATGCCCAGCCACCGCCCAAGCCATCCAGTTACCAGGCCAGTCAGTTTCTTCATGAACGGCAGGTTGGCGGGAGATCGGACGAATTGGGATCAAAAAGGGGTGTGCCTCCTTTTGCCTGTCATCGCGAGGTTCGCGAAGCGCGCCGTGGCGATCCAGCCGTTCGACAGGCTCACGGCCCAAGTATAGTCAAGGGGCTGGATTTTCTCCGCGACTCTGCGCCACTGCGTGAGCCAATCCGGAAGTGTGATCTCAAGCCGGTTTCACGCAGAGACGCTGAGCCGCAGAGGAGAATTCCGAGAATTATTGAGCATTACTCAATAAGTCACAAACGACCGCACCGCTTCTGTACCAAAAACAATCGCGAAAAATCGGTACTGCACTTCGCGATTCCCTCGTTCTACGATTCCCTCCCCTCATCAGCATGATCGACCCATTTTCCTCGTGACCCCGCACGATCCCTACGCCGCCCTGCGCCATCCGGGTTACCGCGCCTTTGTGACCGGCCGATTCGTCTTCATGATTGGCGGGCAGATGCAGATGACCGCCGTCGCCTGGCTCATCTATGAACGGCTCGGGTCCGTGCTCGCCCTCGGCTACGTCGGGCTGGTGCAAATCATTCCGGTCATTGCGCTGGCCCTGCCCGCCGGGCACGTGGCCGACCGGGTGGATCGCCGCCGACTGATCCTGGTCGGAATGGGCGTCTTTTTCCTCTGCTCCCTCGGGTTGGCCGCACTCGCCTGGTGGCCGGGGCCCGCCTTCCTGATTTACGCTCTGTTGTTCGTTCTCGCCTGCGCCCGCATCTTCATCATTCCCGCCATCGGTTCGCTGCTGCCCGGCGTCATCCCGCGGGAGCTTTGGGGCAATGCCGCCACGTGGAACAGCTCCCTATTCGAACTCACCGGCATGATCGGCCCCGCGCTCGCCGGACTCGCCATTGCCGCCAGCGGCGGAGCCACGTTCGTCTTCCTGGCCGCCGCCGCGTGTTGCGCCGTGGGATTCGTGCAGTTCCTCCAATTGCGGATCACTCAAACGATTCTGCCGAAAAAATCCGCGACCCTCGCCGACGTGTTGGGTGGCCTGCGCTTCATGCTCCGCACGCGCCTGCTCCTCGCCGCGGCGACCCTC
>CAMAPG010000165.1 GCA_945859965.1 Opitutus sp. GAS368
GGAGTAAAGTGATTGATTTTGAGCCACGCCAGCAGGCACTGCACCATCACCGTCAGCTCGTTCAGATTGCTGAGTTTGACCAGGTAGGAACACGCCCCCAGATCGTAGCATTGCTCGATATCCTCCATGCGGCTCGACGCACTCAGCACATAAACGCGCAGACGCTTCAGCACCGGTTGTTCGCGAATCCACGCCAGCACCTCAAAGCCGTTTTTTTGGGCATGTTCAAATCGAGTAGCAGCACCGTGGGCAGTGGAAACAGGGTGCAATCGGCGTAGGGGCCGCTGCCCTGCAGATAGGCAATCGCCTCATCCCCATCGATGGCGTAGTGCAGTGGCTTCTGCAAACCGGCCCGTTCGAAAACAATCCGCATGAGCATGGCGTCGTTTTTGCTGTCATCCACGAGCAAAACGCTGGGTTCTTCGGTGGTCATGGCAGTCGTCTGACGGAGTCGGGTGCCTTGGCGAGTTCGATCCAAAATTTGCGGCCCTGGCCGGGAGTGGATTCGACTCCCGCCCGCCCCGCCATCCGCTCGACGCCTTTTTGTACGATCGCGAGCCCGATGCCCGTGCCGGTGAATTGGGTGGTATGGAGCCGCTGGAAAACCTGGAAAATTCGCTCCTGGGATTCCAAGGGAATCCCGATGTCATTGTCCTCGATCCACATTCGGACGATCCCGCCCGGACGTTCCTCATTCCAGAGACGCACGTGCGGCGGCTGATCCGCCACAAACATCAACGCGTTGCTGATGAATTTCACGAGCACTTGCTGCAAGGTGGCCGCATGGGCCAGTACGGTGGGTCACGGCGGGAGACATTCGACGAGGGCCCGGCTTTTGAGAATGTCCGGTTCGCAGGCCGTGACCGCACCGTCCACGGCCGCCTGCAGCGACACCGGCACCAGTTCGATTTTCAGTTGGCTGAGATGACTGAAAGCCAGCAGGTCGCTCAGTAACTGGTCCATCGTCTGCGCCGCCGAGTTGATGTAGTTGGCGTATTCCTAGCCCTGCTCGTTGAGGTTCGCCCATGATCCTGCACGAGAATCTGGGCAAATCCCTGCATGGTGCGTAACGGCGCGCGCAAATCGTGCGCAATGGAATAGACGAAGAATCGAAGGTTTTCGTGAATCTCGCGAAGGCGGATATCCAGGAGACAGAAGAAACCGGGATGGTAAAGGCCGGCTCGGGAGAGGATGAAGCGGGGAATTTTACCGACTGAGTCTCGCGATGCCCCATACCCGCGATCAGCGCCTTGATCGCGCCGCCTGCCGTGGATTCTTGTAGCGAAACGCGCCTATCCTCGGAAGGCTTGGCGAAGGGGGATGAGCGTTTCGGGTTCGGACGAAAGCCTCACGGCTTTCGCTACTGGGAGAGACGAATTCCCAAACAGCCCCCCAGGAAAAAAGAAACCCGGTCCGCGGGAGGCGGTCCGGGTTTCCTGGGGGAAAAGATGATTAGCCAGCAGGCGGGATCACACCGCTTTCGGCAGCTCGACGTCGAGGTCCACCGCGTGGGGGTGGTTTCGTTTCACTTTGTGCAGTTGGGCGCGGCGGCCGAGCATGCGGTCGAGCTTGTCCATCAAAAGGGAAACGGCCTTGTGGCATTCGTTGGCTTCGACGACGGCATTCATGTCGGGTCCATGAATGATGATGTGTCCCTTGGCTTTGAAGCGGGTCTCGACGCCTTCCTTGGGATCGCTTTCGAGATCCACGCGGATGCGCACGATTTCCTCCTCATGGCGGAATAAACGCTCTGCTTTCTCCCTCACGAAGGTTTTGAGCGACGGAGTCAGCTCAAGATGAATACCGGAGACGATCAGTTCGTGGTGGTTGTTTTGTCTGTTCATATGACTGCGTTTTGGTTGGGTTGAACCAGGGTCGGCAGAATACCGGCTCTGACGGGAAAATTGTTCCACTCCATTTGTGCCCTCGCCACGCGAAGTGCTCCAAACTTTCACGGCCGTCATCATAACGGGCGGATCTTCCGGTTTGGGAAAATCATTCATTGAACTGTTGGTGAAGCTGAATCCGGCTTTGAGGTTTTGCAATCTCTCTCGAACGAAACCGGACATAAAAGTTCCAGAGCTTAAGCTGCGCCACTTTCCCTGCGATTTATCGCAGCCGCAGGAAATCGAGCGGGCAGCGGGAGAAATCGAGGCGCATCTGGATGCGGCCAGTCCGACAGGGCGCCTGCTGCTCATCAACAACAGCGGGTTCGGATCCTACGGTCGGTTCCCCGAGCCTGCGCTGCCCCACCAGCTGGAAATGCTCGATGTGAATGTCCGCGCCGTGGTGCACCTGACCGGGCTGCTGCTGCCCCGGCTCAAGGCTCGGGGCGGAGCCATCGTGAATATTGCCTCCACCGCGGCGTTTCAGCCGACGGCGTACATGGCGACCTATGGCGCGTCGAAGACGTTTCTGCTGCATTGGAGCCTAGCGCTGAACGAAGAGCTTCGAGGGAGCGATTTGCGAACCCTGGCGGTCTGCCCGGGCCCGACTGCGACTCAGTTTTTCCGCCGGGCCGGGCTGACGCAAGGGAGCGTGGCCGATGCATTGAGCATGCCATGCGAGACGGTGGTTCGGATGTCTTTGCGGGCGCTGGCCTCGGGGCGGAGCCAGGTGGTCACCGGCTGGAAGAACCGGGTTTCGGCCCTCGCCGGTTCGCTGGTGCCCAAACCGCTGGCGGCGCGCGTGGCGGCCTGGGTGTTGGCGCGCTACCGCCTGAAGCAGGTGCAGCGGTGAGCGCCGGGGCGGAAGCGGAGGATTTCCTGGCGAATTCGCCGCGGGCGTGCGCTTGGCCGCGTCGCCTGAAGCAGGGGCCGGTCCGCATGATCGCGGCGGAGGAAGTCCCGCGCTGGATTCTCCATGAGGACGCCGACCTGCTGGTGATCGACAAGCCCGGTGACGTGGTCTGTCACCCCTCGAAGGCCGGCCCGTGGTCGAGCCTCGTCGGCGCGGCGCGCGAATACACCGGGCTGCCCACCATGCACCTGATTTTCCGGCTCGACCGCGAGACGAGCGGCGTGGTTGTGCTGGCCAAAAATCCCGCGATGGCCAGCCGGTTGCAGAAGGCCATGCAGAAGCGGAAGGTGGGCAAAGTTTACTTTGCGATTTTGACGGGTGAACTGCGGGACGTTACGGTGGTTGACCAGCCGCTCGGGGACGATACCGGCAGCCCGGTTTTCATGAAATCGGCCGTGGTTACCGGCGGTCAGCCCTCCGTGACGCGTTTCGAGCCGGTGGCGGCAGCAAGTGGCTTCACGCTGGCCCGGGTGGTCACGGAATCCGGGCGCAAGCATCAGATCCGGGCGCACGCGCAGTGGCTGGGGCATTCGCTGATGGGGGACAAAATCTACGGCCCGGACGCCCGGCTGTTCCTGGAATTCATCGAAACCGGCTGGACCGAAGCGCTGGCGGCGAAACTTTTTATTCCGCGGCAGGCGCTGCATTGTGCCGAAATCGATCTGCGCGCGACGGGTTTGCCTTATGTGTTTGCGGCCCCGTTGGCCGCGGACCTGCGGGAATTTTGCGTGCAGCGAAGGCTGATTACGGATGAATCGAGGTAGGGCGAGTCGTCCCCGACGAGCCGGGCATATGAGCGGCTCATCCGGAGGATTCGCCCTACCTGCGCTCAACAATCGGGGTGTATGGCCGACGAAACGGACAATCGTGAAATTTCTCAGGGGTATTCGCCGTTAGGTGGATGATCTTCGCTTCCATGGCCGATTCTCACCGACTTGCCCACGCTGGTTCCCAGCTCAAACGGGCCTCACCGCACATTAACGTTCCTGCTTTTAAGCCAAAAAAGGAGCCGCGGAAGAAAACGTATTCCTTTATCCCTGGCCGGATCGTTAGCATTCCGCGACTGGCGGTTTTTACGCGCCAATTGGCCACCTTGGTCCGGGCGGGCATGCCGATCATGCGATCGTTGGAAGTCCTGGCCCGGCAGGAGAGAAGTGCCGCGTTCAAAAGGGTGATAGAATCCATCATCGAAACCGTGCGTTCGGGCGGGAATTTTTCCGACGGCGTGCGGCTGCACCCGCAGGTGTTCGATCCTTTTTTCCACGATATGGTGAAAGCCGGGGAGGTGGGAGGCGTGCTCGACACCGTGCTCGAACGCCTGGCCGGCTTCATGGAGAGCGCGGGAAGGATCAAGGGCAAGGTGAAGGCGGCCATGGTCTATCCCCTGATCATTGTCCTGGTTGCGATCGGCATTGTGTCGGCGCTGATGGTTTTTGTGGTGCCGAAATTCCAGGATATTTTCTCGGGACTGCTCAAGGGCCAGCCGCTGCCCGGACTCACCCGCGCCGTGCTGACGGTCAGTCTCTTGCTCAAGGAGCAGGCACTCGTGGCCGTGGGAGTGATGGGGGTGGTTTATGCCGGCTGGGCCTTTTTCCGCCGCACGCAATTGGGGAACCGCGTGATTGACCGCGGGATCATCAAGCTTCCCCTGCTGGGGGAAGTCTTGTTGAAGGCTTCCGTGGCCCGTTTCACGCGGACCTTTGGCACGCTTCTGGCCAGTGGCGTGCCGATTCTGCAGGCATTGACGATCACCCGCGATACGGCGGGCAACAGCGAAGTCGCAAAGGCCATCACGACGGTGCGCGACCGGGTCAAGGAAGGCGACACGGTCGCCCGTCCGCTCGAAGCCACGCGCGTTTTTCCCGGCATGGTGACCAGTATGATTGAAGTGGGGGAGGAGACCGGCGCCTTGCCGGAAATGCTCACGCGGATCGCCGATACCTATGACCAGGAAGTCGACAACGCGGTGGCGGGACTGACCTCGATCATCGAGCCGGTCATGATCGTTTTCATGGCGTTGATCGTGGGCACGATCGTGATCGCGCTGTTTCTTCCGATTGTGAAAATAATCCAGCTGATGAGTTGAGCAGATCGGAGACCGGGCCTCGGATTTTTTTCCACAGAAGGCATAGGGCGGCGGAGCCGCCGTTTCGACAGGCTCAGGACCCCCTCGGCTTCAGCTCGGGGCCTGATGAGATCAGGCTTCGTTCAGCAAGACTGGGATTTCCTTCACGGTGAATGGAATTTCGGCGCACACCGTTGTGCCTTTGCCGCGGATGGATTCGATGAACAGCTTTCCGCCGACCATTTCAATCCGTTCCTTCATGCCAAGTATCCCCAGGCGTTTGGGGTTTATCGCCGCAACGATTTTCGCGACGAGAAATGATTTCCCGTTGTCGCCAATCTCCATCCGGATCGCACCCAAAATCTTACTGATGCAGATTGTGACCTGAGTGGCACGCGCATGGCGAACCACATTGGTGAGCGCTTCTTGGGCCACGCGGAACAGCACGGTTCGCTCGTCATCGCCTAATGTCTCGACCTCAGCAATGGCCGTCAGGTGGAATTCGATCTTCTTTCGTGCAGTCAGGGTTTTGCAATAGGCATGAAGGGCCGGGATCAAACCGAGATCGTCCAGCATGGCCGGCCGTAGATTCCGGGCGTATCGATGCACCTCGACCACGGATTTCTCCACCAGCTGCTGGGTGCCGGCTAGTTTCTTCTTCATGGTCCGGGCACCCAGGGAGGCTTCGTTGCTCAGGGCCGACAATTCGACGTTGATGGCGATCAGCGCTTGCACGACCCCGTCATGCAGTTCACGGCTGATCTCCTTTCGCAACTCCTCTTGGGCCATAATAACCTGACGCGTCAGTTGGGTGAGTTTTTCCCGCATGATGTTCGACTCGAAAAGGAGCGCCTGATGCTCCTCGTTGGCCTTTCGTAGGCCAGAGACGGAGGCTTCCAACTGCTTGTTCGCCGCAGTCCATTCCGAAGTGCGCTCCGCCACCAGTCCTTCGAGTTGTCCGACGTAGACGGACAATTGCGCTTGGGTGCGGTGCAACGCTTCCTGGATTTGTTTGCGCTCGCTGATTTCCTTTTTCAGGAGGGCGTCGTCCGCGACGAGTTGATTGAAGAGTCGCTTGATTTCCAAGTGCAGCAGGCGGACTTCGAGCATGTTGTAAACCCGGATCAATACCTCTCCGAGATCGAACGGTTTGCTGACGAAATCCTTCGCTCCGGCTTTCAGCGCGCGCAGCTTGTGCCCCGGTTGGGCGGTGATCACGAGAACCGGAAGATAGCCGTCGGTTTCGATTTTCTTCAGGCCCTCCATCACTTGGAATCCGTCCATGCCGGGCATCTGAAGATCGAGCAGGACCAAGTCGTAGCGGTTCTGGCGGTGAAGTTCGCAGACCTCGCACGGATCCATCGTCGACGCGATGGAAACGTAGCCAGCATCGTGCAGCATTTGCTTCAACAACGAGACATTGGTATCCTGATCGTCAACGATCAGGATGCTGGCCTTAAGAATGTCCTATCGACTGATCATGGCATTTGTCTGCGTGATGGACTCTGACCATCCGGCTTTTCTGCAAATTCCAAGGCAGCATTCAGCGTGTCCATGAAGTCTTTGACCTTGATCGGTTTGGTCAGATAGCGGAAGAATCCCGCTTCCAAGCCATTCGCGATGTCACGTGGCAAGGCATTCGCGCTCAGGGCCACGACGGGAATGTGGGCCGTGAGCGGGTCTCCGCTCAGGATTTTCAAGGCTTTGATGCCACTGATGCCAGGCAGGTTGATGTCCATCAGGATTACCGTCGGCTGCGCGGAACGCGCGAGCTCGATGCCGAGATTCCCGGTCACCGCGGTCATCATCCGTATGTCCGGACACCGCGCGATGAGTTGCTCGACCAGCTCCAGGTTCGCCGGGTTGTCCTCGACATAGAGCAGGATGCGCGGCGGCGTGCTGGCCCGCAATTGTGGTCGGACAGAGGCTTTGGTTTCGCCACTTTGGATCTCAGGTTGGGGCGCCGCAGTCGAGTTCAGTTCGAACCAGAACACGCTTCCCGCTCCAGGCGTGCTTTCCACGCCAAGGACGCCACCCATCATCTCGGTCAACCGCTTGGTCACGATCAGGCCGATGCCCGTGCCAGCCA
>CAMAPG010000166.1 GCA_945859965.1 Opitutus sp. GAS368
GTCCGCCTATCCCGGCGTCCCGGCGATCACCAATGACGATCTCCTGCTGGAACGGGCGATGGCCGACTACGGCCAGTCGTACAACGAGGACGTGCCGGTGTTCGAGCTGCCGCGGGCGCCACTCCTTTCGGTCGGAGCGTTGCAGCATCTTTTGCTGGTGGGCGAGCGGCCCTTCACCGTGGGCAATTCCTGGGGGCAGGCGGGCGGATGGAACGCTCTATTCGACCGCTTCTTTTTTTCGGGGTTAACGAATGAGGTGGCTCTTCCGGACGTCGGAGCGGGCCAGCCCTTGCCGAACACCCTGCTCACGGTGCTGCCACGTCGGCCGGATGGCAGTGCGGTCACCGCGCTGGATTTGCGGGCGGAAGTGGCGGACGGCCACGCCGCTTTTTCTTCCCGCTATTTACTGGGACGCGGCGCTTTTAATCTCAATTCGGTGCAGCCTGAGGCTTGGATGGCGGTGCTAGGTGGAACGCGTTACGGCGCGAACGACCGGTTTACGTTCCTGAATGCAACTGAAACGACAGGCACGGGTGGCGATGCGCCCGGTCTGCCTATGACCGGTCCGATGTCGGCCACGTTTTTTCGCTTGGCCCAGTCAGCGGGCGAGACATTCAAGGCCCAGCCGGGAAAGGCGGGGGGATTATCCGGCGGGTTTAATCCCACCCCTTCGGTCGTGGCCAACACCCATCTCTTTCGGTGCGGTTTGCGGGTTTTGACGCCGCCGGAACTGAGTGCGTTGGCGACCGCCCTCGCCGGGCGGATCGGGGAGCGGCAACGCCTGGCGGGGGCATTTCGGTCCATCCAGGAATTTCTCGACGAGGGAGTGATTGAGCAGGCGATCGACGAGGCGCATCTGAATGCGGGCATTGCCGAGTTCAGTTCCCAGTGGCTTACGCAGGGCGATGTCATGACGGCGCTGGCGCCGGTGCTGTTTGCGCGTTCGGACACTTTTCTGATCCGGGCTTATGGCGACACCCTTAATCCGGTGACGGGTGAGCTTGAAGGCCGCGCCTGGTGCGAAGCAGCCGCGCAGCGCCTGCCCGAATATCTCGATCCTGCGCAAGTGGAGGAAACCCCGCCCGCCGCGCTCAATCCCACGAATGCCCGTTTCGGGCGCCGTTTTAAAATCGTTTCATTCCGATGGCTCACGATTTTCGATCTTTAGCCGCCAACTTGATCGGTGCCGCCTTGCGCCGAGGCAGGCGCTTGGCCTTTCTTCAGTTCGCGGCCGTAGTGCTGGGTGTGGGGACAAACCTGATGGGCGCCAATGGTGTTTCGGCGGAGCCCAAGCTGCGCTTCACGGTTTTTTCCGCGCAAACGATCACGGGGCTGATTTTCGAGCCTGAAGCGGTGGCCGGCGCTGAACCGGTAATATTTTATCCCATGGCTCGTTCGCCGCGCTATGAATTTCGACGAGACGGTCCGCTGCAATTTCGCGATGAGGAAACCGGCATAGTCGTCGCGGAAGTGGCAATCCCTCGCGCCGTGGAGGACGTTTTGCTGCTGTTCGAACCCCTGCCGTCAGTGGCTGCTGGCGGTTTGCGTTACCGGGTTCACCTGCTCGATGAGAGGGTGTGGAGCGAGGGGAAGGGCAATCTGGCCATCGTCAATTTGAGTGGCTTGGCTTTGAGCGGCACAATCGATCGTCGCGAAGTGAATCTGAAGGAAGGGCTCAATCCATCCCGCCAAGTCGACCGCTCTGCACAAGTTGTTCTGCGAATCCCATTCAAAGGAGTCAGTTGCCAGGCATACGCCGATACGATCCGGTTGGAAGCGAAGGGACGTGCGCTGCTGATTCTTTTCCCGCCTTATTATCCCGGGACGTTGGAGCTGCAGTCGCGTTTGCTGATCGATGATCCCCGGGGAGATCGTCTGCAAAAAACGAAACGCCAGTCGCCACCGTAGATAATTCGGCAGAGGTGAGGATGATTCTTGCTTCGTTAATCGCGATCCTCTGGTCTCATCCACTTAACTCCCGTTTGTTTTTATTCCCCCCCCATGAACGTTTCATTTCGATCATCCCAAAGCACCGTCCAGCGCGCCGGAGCTGTGTTTGCCGCCTTGATTTTTATGTCGGGCGCCTTTGGGCAAGCGGACCCCAGCCCCGCTCCCAAACTGGTGATCCCGAAGTTTAAAAACAGCCAGATCGTGCTGGCTTCGAAAGAGCTCAAGCAGAACCCCTATTTGCTGGCGCCTACTGTTGTACGGGTGAGCGACCGCGAGGTCTTCATCAATTTCAAACGCGGCAGTTCCCACGGCTGGGAGAAGGAAGCGGATTGCGATCTCATTCGCTTCGATACGGTCGCCCATAAAATTATCGAACACCGGACGATCGGCCATGCTCCGGATCGGAAATTCCAGCTGACGATCCCGGTTCGTTTGAGCAATGGGGATATTCATTTCTATGCCGATTACCAAACCACCGGGGACGATGGGCGTCATTACCGCGACGGAATGCGTTTTTGTACGAGCACGGACCAGGGTAAAACACTCAGCGCCTGGAAGGAACTCGGCTTGATCAATGGCGTGGAGTACGGCTATCCGCTCGACTTCATTATCGAAGGCAAAACCGTCTACATGCTGGCTATGTCCTTTGGCTACCGTCCGGGAGGGCTTTGGTCGATTGCGGTGCTGAAGTCCGAAGACAATGCCCAGACCTGGCGCTTTGTGCGGAACATCTCCGCCGAACTCGGTGGGATCCGGATCAACGAAAGCGGTTTTGTTCGCCTGGGTTCGGATTTCATCATCGTGGTCCGGGGCTACGCCGGCCAGCGGACCCGCATTGCCCGCTTCGACGAAAATTTTAAATTGAAGAAGGCTGCGGACCTGACCGAGCGTTGTCCCGCCATTCGCAGTTACATCGGCTGGCCGCGGGTCATCGCGAAGGATGGCGCAATTTATATCGCGGGACGCAACTGGACGGAAAAACCGGCCTCGAAGCTGACTCCGCGCCCGGCGCATTTTCCCGGCATTGAGGACAACCAGCAGCTCTGCCTGATCCGGGTCAATCCGGAGAGTCTCGATGTGGACCAGGTTGCCGTGTTGGACAACGAAGGCGGCCTGATGCCCGTCATCGATGGCTACTATGCCGCGCCCTATTGGGAAGAGCGAGATGGCGAGACATGGTTCAATACCTTCACGTATCGCTCGATCGGACTGAACACGCCCGACCTGGTGCGGCTGGAATATCGCTGGAGCGAGATTCGCTGAGCCTTTCGCAGCCTAGCGCAGAAACGCCCGCACCAAGCGATCGTCGCCATCATTGGGCGCGGGCGCGAGGTGCAGGGCGGCACACATGAGATTGTAGAGGTGGACATTTTCCACCAAGGTTTCGATCACTGCTCCGCGCTTGAAAGCAGGCCCGTGCGCAATCAGCAGGCCGCGCATGGAGGCGAGCGAGGGATCGTAGCCGTGCTCGCCATGGATGAAACCATGCTTGCGCGCGTGCAGGCTGGCGAGCGTGCTGCGCCGGTCCACATGCCAGCCTTCGTCGGCGATAATCCAGATGGGCGGGTTGCGGACATTTGCGGTCACATGGAGATGCCTGGGCAGATCCTCAACCCGATAGACTTTGGCGTGCGGCAGTCGCGCGAGGGCTTTTAGGACCGTATCGTCCTGGCCGGCGGATGGCCGCAGACCGGTGACCGGTCCGTCGAAGTCGACTTGCACGGTTTTGACGTCCAGATAGTCGTCGAGCACCACCACGCGGTCCGGGCTGCTGCTCGTCATGCCATGATCGGAAACGATGACCAGGTTGACCGGCCGGTTTTCGCGTCGGAGACGATCGACGATGGCGCCGATCCGGTCATCGATGAGCTTGAGCGTGGCAATCAGTTCCGGCGAATCCGGCCCGAAGGCATGTGCGACGGAATTGGTTTCCTCAAGATAGAAACTGGCGAACGCCGGGCGTTGGTCAAGGGGAAGGCTCAGCCAGCCCGCCAGCTCGTCCAGCCGTTGCGCGAACGGGATTTTATAGTCAAAAACTTTCCAGTAGGCCGGCCGGATTCCCTGGATCTCGGCTTCGGAGCCCACCCAGAATGAGCACGCGCTTTTCCGGCCCTGCTTGATCGCCGTTACCCAGACCGGTTCGCCGCCCCACCAGCGGCTCTGTTGGACCAGCTCCGGTTGATTGTAGTGAAAAGCCGCCTGCAGCACGGGATCGTAGAAGTAATTATTGATGATCCCGTGGTGCGAGGGATAGAGCCCGGTGACGATCGAGTAGTGATTCGCAAAGGTGTTCGAAGGAAACACCGGGATCAGGCCTCGGGCAGAGGCACCCTCCTGTTTGAGTTGTCGCAAGCGCGGGGTCTCCGCCGGATGCAGCTCGCAATAGTCCCAGCGAAATCCGTCGATCGAGATCAGCAACAGGGGAGGCGTCTCCTCGACTGAGGTTGCCAGGGCGGAGTGATTCGCCAACGCCAGCCCGAGGCATGCGAGCTGAAAAAGCGCGCGGAGTTTCCCGGTTTTTGCCATCCGCCAACGCTGAATTCAGTGCCTGACGGGTCAAGTCCTCCCGGGTGGGCTGCCGCTGTTGCGCCCGGGTTAATCAACGCCCGGCGGGGGGAACCGGGTAAAATGGTGCCAGAGGCCGGGATTGAACCGGCGACCAAAGGCTTATGAGTCCTCTGCTCTACCACTGAGCTACTCTGGCTAAAATGATTTGAATAAACAGCTTACAACTATCCTGGTTTCTTTGGATATTAGTTTTGTCGCCCGAAAATTGTCACCGTATGCCTTAAAGCATGGATACCGAAGCTCTTGAAGAGACTAAGGCTGCTCAAAAAGTGGTGTTTCATCAGCTGGCGGAAAACCTTTATCGCTTGGAAACGAGTGGCGCGTATTACGCCTTTCTTAAACGAGGCGACAAGCAATTTCGACTCACATGATCATCGATGTCCACAGCCACGCCTGGAAATTTCCCGGGCATTTCACGGAGGATTTTTCGCGGCAGGCCCGGCGGGCCAAGGCGGGGATGGAGCTGGATCTGGCGGTCACTTACGACGCCTATCGCGCGGCGGCCCCAGCGGAAACCAGAACCCTTGTTTTCGGCGGTAAAGCCAAGCTCAGCGGAGTCTGGGTGGACGACCGGTATGTCGCCGATTATGTCGCGGTTCATCCCGATACGCTGATCGGTTTCCTTTCCGTGGATCCGACGCAGCCGGGGTGGGAGCGCGAGATGCAGCAAGGGCATCAGGAACTGGGCCTGCGCGGGATAAAATTGCTGCCCATGTATGCGGGATTTCGTCCCGACGATCCGAGTCTCGACCCGCTCTGGCGTTATGCCTCGCAGCACCGCCTGCCCGTGCTGCTGCACACCGGGACCACCTTTATTGCGCAAGCCCCGTTGGAATGTACCTTGCCGCGGCATCTCGACCCGGTCGCCACCCGCTTTCCCGACGTGAAAATCATCCTGGCGCACCTGGGGCATCCGTATGAGGGCGAGTGCATCGTCACCATTCGCAAACATCCCAATGTCTATGCCGATATCAGCGCGCTCCATTACCGGCCGTTCCAGCTTTATCACAGCCTGATGCTGGCCCAGGAGTACGGGGTCTGGCACAAATTGCTGTTCGGCACCGATTATCCGTTCACGACGGTCAATGCGACGATCGATGGATTGCACAGTCTCAATCTAATGACGGTGGGAACCGGCCTGCCCAAGCTGAACGTCAAGGCCATCGAGGAAATGATTTATCGCGACACGCTCACCCTTCTCGGATTGAACGGGTAATGAGCGATCAAACCGATCCCCCGCGGGTTGTCGTCGTTGGCCTTGGCTTACTTGGACGCGGCATTGTCGCGCGGTTTCTCGGTCATGGATTTCAGGTCCTTGCGATCGACCGCAGCGAAGCGCGGCACCGCGAGGCGCGGAAGCAACTGGCCCAAATGATGGGCGAACTGGTCGAACTGGGCGGCCTCGATTCCTCGATTTGTGCCGGCTGGGAAACCCGCTATTCAGCCGCGACTGGATTTGAAGGAGTGGCAGGATGTTCATTCGCCGTCGAAAGCGTGACGGAACAGGTCGAGGAGAAGGAAGCGGTCTACGACGCGCTCGAGTCCCGGCTTGCGCCCGCCACCGTCATTGCGACCAACACGTCCGCGATTCCCATCAGCCAATTGCAGCAACGCCGCAAATTCCCCGCGCGGTTCATCGGCATGCACTGGGCCGAGCCGGCGCATGCGACCCGCTTCATGGAGTTGATTCGCGGCGAAAAAACCTCGGACGAAACCCTGCACCTCGCCGTGGCCCTGGCGCGCCGCCTGGGCAAGGAGCCCAGCATTTGTGAAAAGGACATTCCCGGCTTCATCGTGAACCGGATTGGCTATGCGATGTACCGGGAGGCTTTGAGCATCCTGGAATCGGGGGCGGCCGATACGGCGACGATCGATTGTGCGATGCGCAATACCGTGGGACTTTGGGCCAGTGTCTGCGGGCCGTTGCGTTGGATCGACCTCACCGGCGGCCCGGAACTCTACGCGCGGGCCATGCAGCACGTTTTGCCGGATTTGAATACCTCCCCAAAACTTCCGGCCAGGTTGCAGCAACTCGCGGCGGACGGTGCGCAGGGCATCACCAATGGCCGCGGCTTTTATACCTACACCCCCGAGGAGGCGCATCGCTGGGAAGAGCTTTACCGAAAACATGCCTGGCGCGTCGCCAAAATGCAGGATGAATACTTTCCCTTAAACCCACATGACTGATCGCGGCCAAACCGCCGCCTGAATCGACCCCCGAAAAATATGCGCCACAGCCGAGTCAAAGCCAAGCTACGCCGGGATGAACCCGCGTTGATCACCTCGCTTCATTGCACCGATCCCATTCTCTGGGAAATGACGAGCCTGATGGGCTTCGACGGCATCTGGATGGACCTGGAGCATCATCCTTTGAGCGTCCAA
>CAMAPG010000167.1 GCA_945859965.1 Opitutus sp. GAS368
TCCCACCTGGAGATTGCCAAATTTTACGGTCAGCAACTGGCGGAAAAAGAAGCCGTGATGCAGGGCCTCAAGCGGGCCTGTGACGAACGCGAAGCCTTGATCCAGCGTCTCTGCCTGGAAGCCGCCGGATTCGGCGCCCGGTGGACCAAGCTCACGACCGGCGCGCGCGCGCACTACCGGCTCAAGATTCAGCAGCCTTTCAGCAACTGGCTTTTCAAGCGGGTGGTGGAAAAATACTGGATGCAAATCGGTGTTCTCCGCCAGTACGAGCCGCGCCCGATCAAGTGGGACTGGTTTCCCAAGCCAAGGCTGCCGGTCCACCGACTGCCGACGCTGGGCATTGTCACCCCCTCCTACAATCAGCAGGCCTTCATCGGCAGCACGATCCTCAGTGTGCTGAACCAAAATTATCCCCACTTGCGCTATGTCGTGCAGGATGGAGCTTCCTCCGACAACAGCCCCGCGATCATCAAGCAGTACGCCGACCGCCTGCATCATTGGGAAACGGCCAAGGATCGCGGCCAGGGCGATGCCATCCGCCGTGGCTTCGACCACATCACGGATCTGAAACCCGACGATGTGATGGCCTACCTCAACTCCGACGATTTCATCACGCCGCGGACCCTGCGTTATGTCGCCGAGTACTTTGCCACCCACCCGGACGTCGATGTTATTTACGGCAATCGCATCATCATCGACGAAAACGACCGCGAGGTCGGCCGCTGGGTCATGCCGCCGCACGATCCCAAGACGCTGGAATGGATCGATTACGTTCCCCAGGAAACGCTTTTCTGGCGCAAACGCATCTGGGACCGCGCAGGCGGGATCGACCCGGAGTTCCAGTTTGCCCTCGATTGGGATTTATTGATGAGATTCGCCACCGCCGGGGCCAAAATCGTCCGGCTTCCTTACTTTCTGGGCTGTTTCCGCGTTCACGCCCACCAGAAAACCAGCCAACACATTCATTCGATCGGCAGCGATGAGATGACCAAGATCCGCACCCGCATCCATCCTCAGGGAGACAACCCGGACATGATCCAGAAATACGCCCGGAAAGCGCGTTTTTGGGGCGCGGTTTGTTCCCGGCTGGCTGCATGCAAAATCCGTTTCTAACCTTCCTTTCGCGCCCTCCTTCCGGCTGACCAGCTCCCTTTTCATTCATGTTGTCGTTTCTTTTAATCCTCGGGATTTTCACCTTTTTCACCGTCGTCGGGCAAGCCGTGCTGAGCGGGTTGAAAGTGCGCTTCGGCGTGTTGTGGAGCTGGTTTCTCGCCCCGACGCTCGGCATGGGCATCACGGTCCTCGCGATCAACGCCGCCAGCAAGTGGGGGCAGCCCATCAAAACCGCCGGTCCGATCATCACCATCGGCCTGGCCGTGGCCAGCCTCGCGGTGCTCATCTGGCGCCGGCCCGCTTTTCCGTTCCGGAAGCTGCTCCCCTACCTTGCCGTCCTGATTTTCTTCCTGATCTACACCGGCTGGCCGATGTTCCGGTTCGGTTTCCAGTGGATGAGTTATGGCAACGACGACATGGCGAACTACACCCTCGCCGCCGAACGTTTCCTCAATAACAGCTACTATTTCCTGCCCGAACAGACCCAGCTGGAAGGCACCGACTACAGCCAGCACTTCTGGTTCATGCACGCCCTGCAGCAGATCCGGCCCGGCAGCGAACTCCTGCTCGCGTGGACTTCCTCGATCACGGGACTCAATCCGCACCAGGCGTTCATGCCGGTGATTTTCGCCCTGGCCCTGCTGCAAATCTGCAGTCTCGGCGCCCTGACGCTTTATCGCGGACGCTACCGCCGGCTGGCCCTGGTCGCGATCGGCCTTCTCGCGATCAGCCCGCTGTTCACCCTGGGCACGCTTTACCAGCTGATCGCCCAGGTCGGCGGCATCTCTCTCCTGATCTGCGCGTGTTCGCTGATGTTGCGCGAGACCCGCTTCGCCTGGAACACTTTGCTCGCGACCGGCCTGCTGGTGGCCTCCATGGGCATCACCTATCCGGAAGTGGCGCCCTTCGTCGCCCTGAGCATCGGCGTCTACGCCCTCCGGCTGCGCTACCTGCAACCGGCCGGCTTCAATCTCTTCGCCAAGCGGATCGGAATCATCGCCGTGCTGACCTTCGTCATCATGGGGATCAACACGTACCAGTTTATCAATACCCTGATCCTCCAATCGCTCGGCTCGGCGGGCCTGGGGGCGATGGCGGACATCTCGCAGCTCGACGGCCTCGTCCTCTTTCCCTGGACCCTGGTGCCCTCGTTCCTGCCGATGATCTTCGGGTTGCACTCCTTCGGCGTGGTGGGAGCCGACCCCTGGCTCTCGATCGTGATCGGACTCGGTCTGGTCTTCATCATCTACCTCGCGGTGCGCGTGGTCATCGGGGTCTGGCACGGCATTCCCACCGCGGTGCTCGGGATCATCATGCTTCCGCTCGGCGTGTTCCTCTTCCTGAAGGGCCAGGATTTCGGCTTGTTCAAGCTGGGCATGTTCGCCCAGCCGGTGGTGGCCTTCTTCCTCGCGCAGGGCTTCGTCTGGCTCTGGCAGCGCCGCCAGCGGTGGGTCATGGCAGTGGCCCTGGTGCTCTACGTCACCGCCACGGTGCAAAGCCATCACTACTATGTGCGCGCGTCTGTCGGCGACGTCGGCGGCGGTCTCTCCGAAGTCGTCGGCGCCTCGGAACAGGGCGTGACCTTCAAGCCCCCTACGGACGTGACCTATGACGCGATCGAGAGCGACATCACGAACGTCGTCAGCGCCAAGCTGCTCGCCATGTACGCCAAGGAAACCGACACGCGTTTCCTGAGCCGCAACTACATGGACAACGTCGCGAACATTGCGCCGTTGGAGTTCCTGCGAAATCCCGATCCGGAATACGGCGACCGCCGCAGCCAGATGCTGCGCCCGCTGCGGATCATCCGCTGGATGCTGCCCGAGGAACTGATGACCGGCCATGTCGCCGGCTACAACACCATGGCGATGCGTTCGATCGACAATTCATGGTCGGAAACCAGTTTCCGCCACTTGGATTACAAGAATCCCCTCTTCGTCGCCCTCCAGACCAAGTACGATCACTTCAACAAATTCGCGCTGCAAACCGGCGAGGAAACCGGCTGGCACGAGCAGGGGCTCTACATGTACAAGCCGCTGAACGAAGTGAAGGACCGCCTCATCTTCATTCACTCCGAAAAGGGCCCGCATTACTATTCATCCGCCCGGTTCCGGGCCGCCTTTTTCCAGCGCGAACCGGAGCCGATCAGCGGCTTCAAGCGCTATTTCCACGGCACGGGGCGCTACGCGATGTTCCAGGTCCTGAACCCCTCGCAAAACCTCCGGTTGATGATCGATTTCACCCGCACCTCGCTGGGCGGAGAACGCTCCAACCTGCCGGGCGACGCCACCATCGTGGGCGAAGACAACTATCCCATCAAGTTTGTCGGTCACGGCAGCGCCCGCATTTTCTCCCAGCCGATCAAGCCTCAAGTCTACGAAGGCTTGAGTTACGTGTCGGTCGATTTCGGCGAGGACGGGCAGATGATCGCGAAGGAAAAAACCGGCCTCATGCGCCTGTATGGCCTGAAATTCAACCTGGATGACCGGCGTCTCATTGGGTTCACGCGCGATATCTCCATCATCACCGAGGAGCAGTACAGCCATCTCAAGCGGCCCACCCGCATCGCGCGCCTGCCCGATGCGCTCTATGAAAACCCCGGGCTGGAATACAGCGGCATCTTCGAGGACGGCTGGCTCGGCGACCGCGCCTACGTGTGCCTTGGCGCCGCGACGAAAAGCGACCTGGTGACCTTCAAGGGTGAAATTCCCGATGTACCGGAATTCCGCACCCACGGCGTCTCGCTGGTCATGACCATCAACGGCCGCGACTCGGAGCCAATCCTGCTGCATCCAGGCGACTTTACGATCAACCGCTTCGTGGGGGTGGATACCGACATCACCCGCATTGAGTTTCACTTTTCGAACGCCGCGACCTACGGCAAGGCCGACGCCCGCCGGCTCGTTGCCTATATCCACGAAATCAACCTGCACCCCTCGACCGACCTGATGCCGGTGATCGAAACCACCGATCGCCACGGCGACAGCTTCCAGATCCAGGGGATCGACACGGATGGCTGGTCCGCCAAGGAAGTGACACTGCACCTGCCGCCCTCCAGCCGGCCTAAAGTTATGGATCTGCAGCTCGAATTGCCGGGCTGGGCCACCGCCGGCGCGGGCAACCTGACGATCATGGTGAACAACAAGCGGGTCTATGCCGAAAAGCTACCCACGGGTGTCTATAAGGACATCGCCGTTCCCCTCGCCGAGCTGGGTGAAAAGACCGTCATGATCACCGCGGAAAACGACTTCGCCCTGCCCAACCAGACCAAGCTGCGCTCCTATCGCATCACCAAGATGGCGCTGCGGGACCTGGCGGAAAACGAGCGCATTCAAGGTGCGACGGTGCGCGCCCTGCCCCGCTACGAGTTGACCGACGTGGATGGGGATGGCTGGGCGGGCAAACGCTCCCGGCTGTTCGTGCCCTCCTCCACCAAGGCGGAAGCCGTCGAATTCCAACTCGAGTTCCCCGGCTGGGCCAACGCGCCGACGGCGAAGTTTGTTTTCACCCTGAACGGGGCCGTAGTCTACTCCGAGGAACTCCTGCGCGGGGTTTACAAAACCGTCCGCATCCCGCTTCACTCCGACAAGGACAACGATCTCGTGCTTGAGTCTTCCCAAGATTTCTCCCTCCCTGCTCCCGACCAGCGCCAACGTTCGTTCCGCATCGTCAAAGTCGACATCAAGTAGCTCCGCATGAAGCTCAGCCTCATCGTTCCCGTTTATAAGGAGGAAGGCAACATCCCCGAATTCCTGCGGCGGATCAAAACGGTCCTGTCCGCCGTCACGGAGGACTATGAGATCATCTTTTCGCTCGACCCTTCCCCGGACCGGACCGAGGAGGTCATTCTGGAAAATCGCGCGAAGGACAACCGGATCAAGCTGCTCCGGTTTTCTCGCCGTTTCGGGCAGCCAATGGCCACGCTGGCCGGCTTGGAATATTCCCGCGGGGATGCCGTGATCGTCATGGACGTCGACATGCAGGATCCGCCCGAGCTGATCCACGAGATGATGGCGCGCTGGTCGGAAGGCTACGACGTCGTGCTGCCCCAGCGGCGCCAGCGCACCGGCGAGCCTTGGATCAAGAGGGTCGTCTCGGCCATTGGCTACAAGGTGATCAACAAGATCGCCGACGTGAAAATTCCTCCGAACACCGGCGATTTCCGCCTGATGTCGCGACGCGTGGTCGAGGAATTGATCAAGCTGAAGGAATCGCACGGCTTTCTGCGCGGCATGGTCGCCGTCGTCGGCTTCCGGCAGATCATCATCCCCTTTGACCGTCCGCCACGGCACACCGGCGAGACCAATTACAACCGTTTCCTCGGGTCGCTGCGCATCGGCTTCAACGGAATCTTTTGCTTTTCGACCTACGCCCTGACCCTCGCAACGCTGTTCGGCTTCCTCATCGCCGGCTTTTCATTCCTCCTCATGGCCGTTTATATTTTCTACAAGCTCATGGGCTGGGAAATCCTCTGGGGCAATCCAACCATGGTCATCTTGGTCTCATTCCTTGGCGGGGTGCAGTTGATCAGCATTGGCATCCTGGGTGAATATATCGGCCGCATCTATGAGGAGGTCCGGGCACGGCCGAAGTTCATCGTCGATCGCGCGGAGGGGTTGGAATCCCGCAAGGAGACATAATTGCCCATGCATACCACGAAATGGCCGAAGATACTGCCTCCGCTCACCCCGGAGCAGCAGCGCATCAGTGACGATTTCATGAAGCTTTGGCACGAAGTGCTGCCCAAGCGGTTCGGTATCATCGAGACCTTCAACCACGAGTTTCCGGTCAAGTACTCGCACCCGGATTTCAAAACCACCCTCGAAATCGGCGCCGGCCTCGGCGAGCACATCCATTACGAGAAGCTGACGCCGGAACA
The DNA here is from genome assembly GCA_945859965.1 of Opitutus sp. GAS368. Classification (GTDB taxonomy): domain Bacteria; phylum Verrucomicrobiota; class Verrucomicrobiia; order Opitutales; family Opitutaceae; genus CAMAPG01. Next base: position 5,993 of record CAMAPG010000167.1, read on the forward strand.
GGAAGAGAATTACTACGCGAACGAGTTTCGCGAGAACATGGCGGCGGAGATCCGCAAAACGTTTCCACGGGTCAAAACGGTCGTCGGGGACTGCCAGAAACGTTTCGATTTTACGGACGGATTTTTCGACCGCGTCATCGCCGTGCACGTGCTCGAGCATCTGCCGAACCTGCCCGCCACGATTCGCGAGGCCTACCGTCTCGTGAACAAAGACAAGGGACGATTCCTGATCGTCATCCCGTGCGAAGGCAGCCCCGCCTACAGTCTCGCCCGCAAGATCTCGGCCGAGCGCGTTTACAAGAAACGCTATGGCGGCTCCTACAAGTGGTTCCATACCCGGGAGCACATTAATCTGCCCGACGAGATTTTCGCCGAACTCGACCCCTACTTCACCGTCGAGGCCCGCAGCTTCTTCCCGCTCCCTTTCCTTCCTTTCGTCTTCAACAACCTCGTCATCGGCCTGAGTCTCGTTCCCCGTCCGGTACCGCTGGCCGAAGCCCAAGGCTGATTTTCAATTTATGCAAAAAGTGTTCGTGACCGGTGCCGCCGGTTTCATCGGGTCCAGCTTGGTTGATCGCCTGCTCGCAGACGGGAGAACCGTGGTGGGCTGGGATAATTTCTCGACCGGCCAGCGGCCGTTTGTCGTCGATGCGCTCAAGCACCCGGCCTACCGCCTGATCGAAGGAGACAACCTGGAATTGCCCGCTCTGACCAAGGCGATGGCTGGCTGCGATTTCGTGTTTCATCTCGCGGCCAACGCCGATGTCCGCTTTGGGACCGAGCATCCCGACAAGGATCTCAAGCAAAACACGATCGCCACCTACAATGTGCTCGAGGCGATGCGCGCCAACGGTATCAAGCGCCTCGGCTTCTCCTCGAC
>CAMAPG010000168.1 GCA_945859965.1 Opitutus sp. GAS368
AATATGCTCTTCGGACGCTGATCAATCTTGGAATTGCAGCGGAGGTGAGTCGTCCGTTGGTTCAAGTTTCAGAATTAGCTGATAGCGAACAGCTACCAGTAAAATTTCTCGAGCAAATCATGCAGGCCCTCAAGGAAGCCGGCTTGGTCCAGAGTCAGCGCGGCAAGTTCGGGGGGTATCGTTTGGCCAAGCCGGCGCGGCAAATTACAATTGGTCAGGTTGTTCGTCTGATCGACGGTCCACTGGCCCCGATCGGATGTGTCAGCCAGTCAGCCTACGAAAAATGCACCTGCCCGGATGAGACCCATTGCGGACTGAGGATGCTGATGCTGGATGTCCGCAACGCCATCGCCGGTATCCTGGACCGTTACTCCCTCGCGGATGTGGTCGAGGTCACCTTGCGAAAAATGCGCCGCGACAACATTCTGCTGCCTTTCTCAGCCGAGGCTGACGCCACCGGCGCTTCGCCCCGTTTGCCGGCCCGCCTGGCGCGCAAATTGGCGCGGAACGCTTCCAGGCCGGGTCTGACCGAAGCCGACGGCGTTCTGCATCAATTGCTCGGTGACTATACCATCTAGTTTTCAATCCACTTTCCGTCATGGCCACTGCCACCACCCATTCCTCCCCATCTTCCCAAGCCCCCTACTGGATCACGCTCGTGCGCGAAAAAGTCGAGGGCCTGCGTTATGGCGTAGTCCAACTCGTCGTGCATGACGGCCGCGTCACCCAGATCGAACGCATGGGAAAAACCCGGCTCACCTCTGGCAACAACGTGGGTGACGGCAGCCGCATCTAAATTTCCGCCTACTGGTCACCACCGGAGGCATCGCCTGAACACATGTATTATCTTGGAAGCCGACCAGTCCGCTGGAGGAGCCATGAAGCAAGTCCAACTGTAAACCTAACATGAGAACCTTCACCTGGACCATCCGCACCGCGCTGGTCACTTCATACCTGCTTGTTGCGCTGCCAGCGGCTTCCGCCAAGACCATTGAATTGCTCAACGCGTCCTACGACCCGACTCGCGAGCTTTATAACGATTACAACAGGGCCTTCATCAAGCACTGGAAGGAAAAAACCGGTGATGATGTGGTCATCAAACAATCGCACGGTGGTTCGGGCAAGCAGGCCCGCGCCGTGATCGACGGCCTGCAGGCCGATGTCGTCACGCTGGCGCTGGCCGGCGACGTGGGGGCCCTGCACGAGCAGGCGAAGCTGCTGCCGGAAGACTGGCAGAAGCGTCTGCCGCACGATTCCGCGCCCTACACGAGCACGATCGTTTTCCTCGTCCGCAAAGGAAATCCGCAAAAAATCAAGGACTGGGACGATCTCGCGCGGCCGGGCGTGTCGGTCATCACCCCCAGCCCGAAAACCTCGGGTGGAGCCCAGTGGAATTACCTCGCGGCGTGGGAATTCGCCAAGCGCAAGTACGGTGGTGATGCGCAGGCCAAGGAATTCGTCACCAAGCTCTACAAGAACGTGGCCGTGCTCGATTCGGGCGCGCGTGGCGCAACCACGACGTTTGTGCAGCGCGGCATCGGCGATGGGTTCATTTCCTGGGAAAACGAAGCCTTTCTTGCGCAGAAGGAATTCGGCGCGGACAACTTTGAAATCGTCATTCCTACCCTGAGCATCCTCGCCCAGCCGACCGTGGCTTGGGTCGACAAGGTGGTGAAAAAGAACGGCACCGAGGCGGTGGCTAAGGCCTATCTCGAATATCTCTATTCGGACGAAGGCCAGGACATCGCCGGCCGCAATTTCTACCGGCCGATCTCGGAAACGGCCCTGGCCAAATATTCGGCGACCCTCCCAAAGATCGAACTCTTCACCGTCGACCAGGCGTTTGGCGGCTGGCCCAACGCCAGGAAGGTCCACTTCGCCGACGGCGGCACGTTTGACCAGATCTACGCGAAATAATCGTTCCCCCTTTTCCGCCGGCGGGCTTGCGCCGCCGGAGGAATCTCCGGCCAGATCCATCAATAAGGCAGGAATCCGCGCCCCATGGTCATGTTCAACCAAATCACCCCGGTCTATCCGCATAAGCTGCGGCGGCTTTACGGGCCTTTTCTCACGCTGGCGGAGTCTTACCGTACGGTGGTGGGCACCGTGGCTGGTTCCTTTGGCTTGGGTGAAAATCGCTATACCATCCCGCGGTTCACCTTTTTGGGCCCGGAAATCGGGATGCCGCAGAAACGCATTGGGCTTTTCGGTTTGTTGCACGGCGACGAGGCGGCTTGCGCGCAGGCCTTGTTGAAGCTGCTGCAAACGCTGGCTGATCAGCCCGAGCTCGCGAAGGGCTATGACTTGGTGGTTTATCCGGTGTGCAATCCCACCGGTTACGAGGACGACACGCGTCACAACCGCAGCGGCGCCGACCTCAACCGTGAATTCTGGCGCAACTCGAGTCAGCCCGAGGTGAAAATTCTGGAGGAGGAACTTCGCACCCAGAATTTCGACGGCATCATTGCGCTCCATGCAGACGACACCTGCGACGGCCTTTACGGCTATTCGCATGGCCGGGTGGAGAACGAAAATCTGCTGTTACCGGCATTGCAGGCCTCCTCGCAGATCCTGCCGCTCGACCTCCGGACGATGATCGACGGGTTTTCGGCGCGGGACGGCATCGTTTGCGACTGCTTTCCGGGCATCCTGTCGCCGGCGCCCGACATTAAACCGCGCCCATTCGAAATTATTTTCGAGACACCAGCGCGGGCTCTGCCAGTACAGCAGGCCGCAGCGGCCCATGTGGCCCTCCTTTCCATCCTCTCCAGTTACCGCAGCCTGATCTCCTACGCCCAGAATCTCTGATGAGTTTATTCCGCCAACGCCGCAATGTCCTGCCAGGGTTCGGGCTTTCGCTCGGTTTCACGCTGACCTACCTCAGCCTGATCGTGCTACTGCCCATCTCGGCCGCGTTCCTCAAGACGATGGGCATGTCCTGGGCCGATTTCTGGCATGCGGTCACGGGGCCCCGCGTGATGGCGGCCTACCGCCTGAGCTTTGGGGCATCGCTGCTGGCGGGAGGGATCAATGCGTTTTTTGGCCTGATCGTCGCCTGGGTGCTGGTCCGTTATAATTTCACGGGCAAGAAAATCGTCGATGCGTTGGTCGATCTTCCCTTTGCGCTGCCCACGGCGGTGGCGGGCATTGCCCTGACGGCGGTGTATGCGAAAAACGGCTGGATTGGCCAGTGGCTGGAACCGCATGGAGTGAAGATCGCTTTTACCCGGGCCGGTGTTCTCCTGGCGCTGACCTTCATCGGCCTGCCGTTTGTGGTGCGCACGCTGCAGCCGGTCCTGGAGGATCTTGAGCCCGAACTCGAGGAAGCCGCGGCCAGCCTGGGGGCGAACCGCTGGCAGACCCTCACCCGGGTGATTCTGCCGGAGCTGCTGCCGGCATTGCTGACGGGCTTCGCCCTGGCGTTTGCGCGGGCGCTGGGGGAGTACGGGTCGGTGGTTTTTATCTCCGGCAATATGCCCATGCGGACGGAAATCGTGCCGCTGCTGATCATCACCAAGCTCGAGCAATACGATTATCGCGGCGCGACCGCGCTGGCCGTGGTCATGCTCGTGGCCTCTTTTGCTCTGCTTCTGCTCATCAACCTTCTGCAAAAATGGAGCGCGCAGTGGCGCGCTCAAGTTTAAATTTCCATGGCTGCCGGCACTATTTCCCGACTCGATTCTCCTCTGGTCCGTCCGGTGCGCCGTGCGACGCAGGACCGCTGGTGGGTGCGCGCACTGCTGCTCACGGTGGCGCTGGGCTTCCTGGGGCTGTTTCTCATTGTCCCGCTGGTGGCGGTGTTCGTCGAAGCCTTCCGCAAGGGCGCGGCGGCTTATTTCGCCGCTTTTGCCGAGAGCGACGCCCGCGCGGCGATCAAGCTGACTTTGCTCGCAACCGGCATCTCGGTGCCCTTGAACCTGGTGTTTGGGGTCGCGGCCTCCTGGGCGATCACCAAGTTTTCGTTTCCGGGCAAGAGCCTGCTGATCACATTGATCGATCTTCCCTTTGCCGTTTCACCGGTCATTTCGGGCCTGATTTACGTCCTGATGTTCGGCGCCCAAGGCTGGTTTGGACCCTGGCTGATCGAGCACGATTACAAGATCATCTTCGCCGTCCCGGGCATCGTGCTGGCCACGACGTTCGTCACGTTCCCGTTCGTGGCCCGCGAACTCATTCCGCTCATGCAGGCGCAGGGGAGCGAGGAGGAGCAGGCGGCGATCACGCTCGGGGCAAATGGCTGGCAGACGTTTTGGCGTGTCACCGTCCCGAACATCAAATGGGGCCTATTTTACGGGGTGATCCTCTGCAATGCGCGCGCCATGGGCGAATTTGGCGCCGTTTCAGTCGTGAGTGGACACATTCGCGGCGAAACCAACACTCTGCCGCTGCATGTGGAAATTCTTTATAACGAATACAACTATGCCGCCGCTTTTGCCGTGGCTTCTCTGCTTGCCTTGCTCGCGCTGGTGACGCTCTTCCTCAAGAGTTTCGTCGAGTGGCAGCATGCGCGCTCCCGCCGGGAGCCTTCCTCTTCCTCATGAGCATCGCAGCTCTCAATATCCGCAAATCCTTCGGTAATTACACGGCGCTGTCCGGGGTCGATCTCAATGTCCCCAGCGGCAAGCTGGTCGCACTGCTCGGGCCCTCCGGCTCAGGCAAGACGACGCTTTTGCGCATTATTGCCGGCCTGGAGCAGGCCGATCCGGGCAGCGGACGCATTCAATTCCATGGCGAGGACGTGACCGATGTCCCGCCCGTCAAACGCGGCGTGGGCTTCGTGTTTCAGCATTACGCGCTGTTCCGGCACATGACGGTTTTCGACAACGTCGCCTTTGGACTCAAGGTGCGCCGTAGCCGGGATCGGCCCTCGAAGGCGGAGATCGCGGAGCGCGTGAACAAACTCCTGAAATTGGTGCAGCTCGAAGAGCTGGCCCACCGCTTTGCCAGCCAGCTCTCCGGCGGGCAGCGCCAGCGAGTCGCCCTCGCGCGTGCGCTCGCGATCGAGCCCAAAGTCCTCCTGCTCGACGAGCCGTTCGGCGCGCTCGATGCCAAGGTGCGGAAGGAATTGCGCCGCTGGCTCCGCCGTTTGCATGAAGAAGTGCACCTGACGACAGTCTTCGTGACCCACGATCAGGAGGAGGCGTTGGAAATCGCCGATCAGGTTGTGATCATGAATCAGGCGAAGGTTGAGCAGGTCGGAACTCCGCAGGAAGTGTACGATCACCCGGCCTCGCCGTTCGTTTATCAATTTCTCGGCAACGTGAATGTGTTTCGCGAGGAATCGCTCGCCCTGGCCGGCAACGGCGCTTACTTCCGGCCGGGCGCGCTGGTGGCGGGCGGCCTTGTCTATGTGCGGCCTCACGACGTCGAAGTCATCCCGCACGAAGCGGGAATGGATGGGATTCCCGCCATTCTCCGCTACGTCCACGCCGCGGGGCCCCAGGCCCGGCTGACGTTGGAGCAGGTGCAGACCAGGGAATTGGTCGAGGCGGAGATTTCCCGGGTTGAACTCGAGCGGATGCGCCTTACAGTGAACGACCTTGTGTTGTTGCGCCTTCGCCAGACCCGATCGTTCGAACAGGATTACGCGATCTAAGATTTTCCAATCGTAATAAAATCAAACCCAACCAGATCATGGCCAAGATATACAAAGACATCACTGAAACGATCGGCAATACCCCCCTCGTGCGTCTCAATCGCACTGCCGCGGCCCATGGCGCTGAGGGCGCCGAAATTCTGCTGAAGCTGGAATTTTTCAACCCGCTTTCGAGCGTGAAGGACCGCATTGGTTTTTCGATGATCGATGACGGCTTGAAGAGCGGCAAAATCAAGCCGAACACCGTCCTGATCGAGCCGACCAGCGGTAACACCGGCATCGCCCTGGCGTTTGTCGCCGCCGCCAAGGGTCTGAAGCTCGTTCTCACCATGCCCGAGACGATGAGCATGGAGCGCCGCAAGCTGCTCAAGATTCTGGGCGCCCGGGTGGTTCTGACCGAAGGACCGAAGGGCATGAAGGGTGCGATCGCGAAAGCCGAGGAGCTGGCCGCGAAAATTCCAAACAGTCTCATTCTCCAGCAGTTCTCTAATCCGGCCAATCCGGCCATTCACCGCAAGACGACGGCCGAGGAAATCTGGCGCGATACCGACGGCAAGGTCGACATCGTGGTGGTCGGCGTCGGCACGGGCGGCACGGTCACCGGCGTCGGGGAGGTGCTCAAGGAGCGCAAGCCAGGCGTCAAAATCATTGTCATTGAGCCTGACTCCTCACCGATCCTCTCCGGTGGCCAGCCTGGCCCGCACAAACTCCAGGGTTTGGGCGCTGGCTTCATCCCGGCGATCCTGAATACCAAGATTTACGACGAAGTGATTCGCGTAAAGGAAACCGATGCCGGTCCGGTGTCCAAACAGGTCAATCAACTCGACGGCATTCCCGTGGGCATTTCCTCCGGGGCGATCGTCTGGGCGGCGTTGCAAGTCGCCAAGCGGCCCGAGAACAAGGGCAAGCAGATCGTGGCCGTGATTCCTTCGAGCAGTGAGCGTTACCTGTCGACCTGGCTCTTTGCCGATGTCAGCTCCGAGAGCGACTCAATCGACGATCTTCTCGCCCCGGCCGGCGCCTAAGCCGAATCTGACCGGATTTTTTCGAAAGGGCGGGCGAAAGCCCGCCCTTTTTATTTTGGCTCCGGCGGGTTGCTGGTTCGGTGCCAGCAATAGAAGCTCCAGCTGAAGGAGAGCATGGCCACAATCAGACCCACGATCTCCATCATCGTGCCGGCGAGCAATTGGTCGTCCGCGGGATCGAAGCCTTCAAAAAGGCGCGGGGCATACTCGTAGGTCGCGTAAAGGCTGTTGTCCGAAAAAA
>CAMAPG010000169.1 GCA_945859965.1 Opitutus sp. GAS368
GGCGCCCCAACGGTTTGCTCATCCGCAAGCTGCGCGTGCCCATTGGTGTCATCGGCATCATCTACGAAGCCAGGCCCAACGTCACCATCGACTGCGCCATTCTCTGCCTGAAAAGCGGCAACGCCTGCATTCTGCGCGGCGGGAAGGAATCCTTCCACACCAACACCGCGTTGGTCGCCCTGATCCGCCAGGCCCTCGCCGCCACCACAAAGGCGGGCGGGCTGCCCATCGACGCGGTCCAGCTCATTCCCACGACCGACCGCGCCGCCCTCACGACGCTGCTCAAGCTCGACACGCTCGTGCACTGTATCATCCCCCGCGGCGGTGAGAACCTCATCCGCTTCGTGGCGGAAAACAGCACCATTCCGGTCATCAAGCATTACAAGGGCGTGTGCTTCGTCTATGCGGACGCCGCGGCGGATTCCGCCATGGCCGAAGCCATCACGCTCAACGCCAAGGTCCAGCGGCCCAGCGCCTGCAACGCCGCCGAACAACTGTTGGTGCACCGCTCCATCGCCGACCAGTTCCTGCCCAAGGTCGCCCGCGCGCTCGTCGCCAAAAAGGTCGAGCTGCGCTGCGATGCCGTCAGCGCCGCGATCCTGGCCCGGGGAAAGGTACCTACCACGCCCGCCACCGAGGCGGATTACTCCACCGAATTCCTGGACTACGTCATTGCCGTGCGCGTCGTCGATTCGCTGGATGCCGCCATCGCCATCATCAATCGCGACAGTTCCAATCATAGCGACGCCATCGTCACCGCCGACGAGAAGGCGGCCCGCCGTTTCCTCGCGGAAGTCGACAGCGCCACCGTCTATTGGAACGCCAGCACGCGTTTCACCGACGGGTTCGAGTTCGGCTACGGCGCCGAGATCGGCATCAGCACTGACCGGCTCCACGCCCGCGGCCCCATGGGCCTGCGGGAATTGTGCACCCATAAATTCGTGATTGAAGGCACCGGCCAGCTGCGCGGGTAACTTGTAGGCCACCTCGTTGAGGTGGCGGGCTCGCCCACCGTAACTCTTCGAGCGAAGGCGGGCCAGGTCATCCACCTTCGCCTAGCCTACGGCGGACAGGCCGACCTGGCCTACAGGCCTACAGGGCCGGAAAGGGCGCCCCCCTGAATAACTCAAGGTTGCGTGGAACCGGGCGCTGGATTTAGGTTCGGATTCATTGGAATCCCTATGATGGCTCAATTCACCCAATATCTCCTCGTCCTCGCGTGCGGGGCCACATTTTCAATCGCGGCGGAATCATCCGCCACGCCGCCGCCGGCTGTCACTTCGCCCCAACCGGCGGAGACCTCCCCGCCGGCAAAAAAGCGCGTGATCTCAGACGATCTCGCCGCTTCGCTCGCCTCCAGCATGCCAAAATACGATCCACCCAAACCGGTGGAAAAAAAAGTGGTCGCGGAGGAGGATGCAGAAGACGTCGACTTGCGGGAAGTGGACAAACCCAAGAACGGCATCATCCGTCTGCCCAAGGTCGTGGTCCAGGGCCAGCGCCCGGGCATCTTCCGCGAAACCGATTTCCTCACCCGGCAGGGTCTCTCCCATTTCGCACTCCAAAAATATCGCGGCCTGAGCATGGTGCCTTTTGCCAGTCTTAACGCCAAGGTGGCGCTCAAGATGTATCAGGAGGACGAGCGCCTGCGCAACATGGCCGACTTGAACGAGACGGCCAACGACGCCGCCCGCGCCGGGGACACCGCCGGAAGCGAGTATATTCGCAAACAGACCAGCGAGACGTTCATGCGCCAGTCAGAACCGGGCTGGAGCAACAGCTATAAACGATAACGGTCTTGGCCTTCAATGTGGGAGCGGGCTTATCCCGCGACACGCTGAGCCGATCCGTGCACGACCAGGCTTCAAACTGGGTTAACCACAAAGAAACAAAGACACGAAGCTCGATCTCGGATTGGTGGATCGAACCATAAAATCCATTCCGGGCTTTCTTTGTGCCTTTGTGGTTAAAATCCGACTCGGATGGATCGGACCCACAGAGTTGAACAAAGAAGTATTTCACCCCGCCAGCAGTTCCCGCGCGATTGCCGTCCACTCGGCTTCCAGCGTCAGGTCTTTCGCCGGTTTCGGCCGCCCGGCCCGGGCGTACCAATAACCGGCGTTCCCGAGGTCCCCTTCCTTGCGATGCAGGTACGCGTGCACCCACGCGCCCGCGGGTGACGCATCATTCTGCGCGGCTTGATGGGCTTTTTTCCAGTCTTCCCGCGCATCGTGCCAAAGCGCGGTCAACGCCGGACTCAATCCCGGCGGCGGCGCCTGCCCTGCGAACGTCGCTTGAAATTCCGCAAATGACATTTGCCCAAGCTGGGCGGTCCGCTTGTAGTTAGCAACGCCGTCCCCGCATGCCTTCCGCCTCGCCCAACTCCCCGCCCGAATGGGTGATTCTCCGCGAACTCCTCGAGAATGAGTCGGGCTTCGTCTCCGGCAGCCGGTTGGCCGCCAAGCTCGGGGTCAGCCGGGTCGCCGTCTGGCAGCAGATGGAAAAACTCCGCGCCCAGGGTTTTGCGTTCAAGGCCGTCCGCAGCCGGGGCTACCAGCTCGCCGGCCGGCCCACGACGCTGAACGCGGCGTTGATCGCCGCCCATCTCGCCTCGCGCGCCCGCGGGCTCCAGATCGTGTGCCTCAACGAGGTCGACAGCACCAATGACGAAGCCGCGCGGCTTCTCGCCACCGGCCGCACCGCCCCGTTCGTCGTCCTCGCGCGCCGCCAGACGCGCGGCCGCGGCCGGCTCGGGCGGGTCTGGCACAGTCCGGACAACGGCAATCTCTACATCAGCTTCGCCTTCCGGCCGCGGCTCACCCCGGAGCGCATGCAGATGTTCACCCTCTGGATGGGCGTGAACGTCTGCGAACTCGTCGCCAATTTCTGCGGCGCCCAGCCCGGCCTCAAATGGCCAAACGACCTGCTTTTCGACGGCCGCAAGGCCGGCGGGATGCTGACGGAAGCACGCATCGACGCGGACCAGATCCGCGATCTCGTCTTCGGCCTGGGCCTCAACGTCAACAGCCCCGCCAATGCCTGGCCGGGTGACCTCGCCCGCCGGGCCATCTCGCTCTCCGAGCACGTGGGCACCCCGCTCGATCTCAACCGTTTCACCGCCGCCCTGATCGGACGGGTGCTGCTGGCCTACGAGCGCTTCATCGACGGCGACTACCTCACGGTCTTTGCGGAATTGTGGCAGCGGTACGATGTCCTGCGCGGAAAACCGATCGCCGTCCTCGAAGGCAGCGAACGCCACGCCGGCACCGCGCTCGGCATTGGCGAGGAAGGCTCGCTCCTGATCCGCGATGAACGCGGCCGCACCCACCGTTTCCGGGCCGGCGAGGTGACTTTGGAAAAGGAAAAATAAGCTCCGGTTGGAGCGACGACGCCCTCGTCGCCGTCCGTCGGAACGCGCCGAGTGCGTAGCGTCCCCAGGGAATAGGCTTGGGCAATGGGAAGGCTCAAATTCCACCGGTGCCGGCATTTGAAAAAGATGCTCATTCTAGGTTGAGACTTAAGCCGGGAGCCCTGAACGTAGCGTCCACCGAATCCGCATGCCCGATCTCGCCATCGAAGTTGAACACCTCGTCAAAACCTACGCGGGGATGACTGCGGTCAACGATATCACGTTCAACGTCGCGAAAGGCGAAATCCTCGGTTTCCTCGGACCCAACGGCGCCGGCAAGAGCACCACCATGCGGATTCTCACCGGTTACCTGCCCGCCACGGCCGGCACCGTCCGCATTTGCGGCCTGCCCGTCGCCACCCAGGCCGAGGAGGTCAAGCGCCGGATCGGTTACATGCCGGAAAACAATCCCCTGCCCGATGACATGCGGGTCAGCGAATACCTTTATTTCCGCGGGCGCCTGAAGGAGATCCCACGCCGCAAGCTCAGTCCCCGCATCGACGAGGTGCTCGAGCTCTGCGACCTGAAGCGAGTCCGGCACAAAATCATCGGCAAACTTTCCAAGGGCTTCCGGCAGCGCGTCGGCATCGCCGAGGCCGTGCTCGCCGAGCCGCCGGTCATCATCATGGACGAGCCGACCATCGGCCTCGACCCGCACCAGATCCTGATCGTGCGCGACCTGATCGCCAGCCTGCGCGGGCGCATGACCGTGATCATCTCGTCGCACATTCTTCCCGAGATCGAGATGACCTGCGACCGCGTGCTCATCATCAACGGCGGGCGCGTCGTTGCCCAGGGCACCCCGGATGCGTTGCGGCGCGAAATTCTCGGGCGCTGCACCTACGTGCTCGAACTCGCGGGCGACCCCGCCGCCCTCGGCCCGATCCTCATGGGAATCGAACCGTCGCTGCGCATCACTTCGGTGAGCGAGCCCGACGCCAACGGCTATCGCGCGATCGCCCTCACGACCGAGCGTTCCGACGAACTCGGCGAAGCCCTGTTGCGCGCGCTCACCGCGGACAACACTTTCCGCCTGCGCGCCCTCAGCCGCGCGCGGCCGACGCTGGAGGATGTCTTCCTCGCCGCGACCCGCCGGAGCTGGGACGTGAAATCGGAAGACCTGAAGAACGCCCAGAAATGATCTCGTTCCTCACGCTCACGTCCGCCGTCTACCGATTGGCCCCATGAAGCATTTCCCGACCATTCTCAGCCACGAGATCCGCATGCTGCTCGTCAGCCCCAGCACGTACATCGCCACCGTGCTGTTCCTCGGCTTCATGGGCACGATCTTCACCCGCATCCTTGAGGAATACAGCGTTCCACAGGAGACGTCGCCGGCCTACACGTTTTTCCAGCTCTTCTTCATCCCGGTCTTTTTCATGGTTCCGCTGCTGACGATGAAGTGTCTGGCCGAGGAGCGCCGCCTCGGCACCATCGAGACCCTGCTGACCACGCCGGTTTCCACGACCGAAGTCGTGCTCGGCAAATACAGCGCCGCTTATTTTGTCTATATCCTGCTGTGGGGTTCGACTTCCGGATTTTTCTACATTCTCCACCGTTTCGCGGGCGACGCCCGGTTTCTCGACCGCGGTCCGCTGATCGGCGGTTACGCCTTCATTGCCGTTTCCGGGCTGCTCTTCGTGGCGCTCGGCGTCCTCGCCAGTTCGCTTTCGCGCAACCAAGCCGTGGCCTTCGTCCTGGCTTTTACGATGCTGTTTGGCGTCATCATCGGGCTGGGGTTTCTGCCGGGCCTGCAGGCGCTCAACACCGAGCTGCTGCGGCCGCTGAAATCGGCGATCGAGTATGCGCAGGTCACCCAGCACCTGGATGATTTCACCCGGGGCGTCATCGACACCCGCCAGCTGCTCTTCTACCTGAGCGGAACCATCCTCACGCTGATTTTCAGCATTTTCACCGTCGAGGCCAAGCTGTTGCACAGCTGAACCACGCTCCTGCATGAATTTCGAAAGCTTCCGCGCCGCCCGCTGGCTCCGCACCATCAATCTGTTTCTGCAGGCGGTGCTGTTTGTCACGCTGTTCGGCGGGCTCAACTACGTCGCGTTGAATCACAACTGGCGCTACGATCTCACCCAGCACCGCCGCTACTCGCTCGCGCCGGAAACGCTCGCCTATCTCAGCGAGCTGAAACGGCCGGTCCGGATCATCGTCACCACCACGACCGACACCGAAAACCTCGAGCTGAAGGGGCTGCTCCGCGAATACGCCTACGCCACGGAAGCCAACCCGGTCGGCAAGATCACCGCCGAGACCCTCGATGTCTACAAGCAGCGCCGGGAAGCCGACCAGCTCGAGATCGACCAGCCCAATCTCATCGTGGTGCGTTGTGGCGAGCGTCAGAGAGCGCTCACCCTCAACGAGCTTTACCAGATCGAGAAAGGGGAAAGGAAAGCCTTCAAGGGCGAACAGGTTCTCACCGGTGCGATTCTCGAAGTGTCCCGGCCCACGCCCAAAAAGATTTATTTCCTCACGGGCCACGGCGAGCTGCGGATCGACGACGTCGACCTGAACCGCGGAATGTCCCTGCTCCGCGAACAATTGCGGGCGCGCAATTTCGAGCTCGGGGCCGTCGATATTTCAACCGCCCGCCGCGTGCCCGATGACGCCGATCTGGTCATTGCCGTCGCGCCGCAGAACGTCGAGCCGTACGTCCAGGAACAGCTTCGCCAGTACCTCGCCGCCCGCGCGGGACGGCTCATCCTGCTGCTCACGCCGGGCCAGAACCACGGCCTCGACCAGTTGCTGGATGACTGGGGCGTGCTCGACGACAACGACCTGATCTGGGACAACGATCCGGCTTTCATGACCGAGGAGGGCGACCTGCTCGTGACCGCTTTCGCGCCGCATCCCATCACCCAGTCCCTGATCAGTTCCGGCGACCTGGCCCTGCGTATCGGACTCGCCCGCAGCGTTCGCGCCAGCCCGGGCCGGCCCATCGGCGGCGGTCTGAACGTCAGCACCATCGCCGCCAGCTCGGTGAGCGCCTGGGGCGAACGCAGCTATCGCAGCGAACATCCGCCGCGCTATACCCCCGGGGTCGATCTAAAGGGCCTGCCCAAGCTCGAGCCCGCGAACCGCCTGGGCATTGTCGTCGCCTCCGAGCGCGTGGGCGCGCGCGGCAATCTCGATTTCAGCGTGCCCCGCGGCCGGCTCGTGGTCTTCGGCACCCGCGACATCATCACCAACAACCGTCTCAGCACACCGGGTAATTTCACCATTTTCCTCAATTCGATCAACTGGACCGTCGACCGCGACACCCAGCTCAAAATTCCCGCCCGCCCGATCGAGCGTTTCCAGCTTTCCTTGAGCGGACAGCAGATGCTCCGACTCCGCTACGCCCTTCTCCTCTTCCTCCCCGGGGCCGCCGCCCTGCTCGGCCTGGCGGTTTACTGGTCGCGGCGGACCTGAACCAACCCTCCCTCA
>CAMAPG010000170.1 GCA_945859965.1 Opitutus sp. GAS368
GGAGCACAAAGAAACGACCGGCTTGGTCGTTGTGCTCTCTGTGTTCTTTCGTGGCCAAAACTTCAGACCGGCCGCTCAATCGCTGGCGAGGTTGACATGCATGGGGACGGACCTCCGGGTGGCCACGTCCTTGCCGCAGCGGCGGCCCGGGTTGAATTTCCATTTGGCGACGGCGAGGACGGCGGCGGATTCGAATTCGCGCTGGGAAGAACTGATGACGTAGGCGTTCTGGACTTCACCGTGTGCGTCGACGATGAAGCCGACGGTCACGGGGCCGCTTTGGCCAGTGCGCCGCATTTCGAGCGGGTAAACCGGTCGGGTTTGCAGACGGGCCACCGGCAGCTGGTCCAGGCTGCTCGGGTCGAATGCTTCGGGAAATTTATTATTTGAATTAAGAGTCGTCGGGATGGCGATCGTGGGAGTCGAAGGCTTCAAGCTGTCGGGAGAAGGCGGGTCAAAGGGCTGTACGAATGTGTCAGGCGGAGGAATTCGGGGAATATCGGGCAGCACTGGAAGAGGGGCATGCGCGGTTTCCTCGAGTGGTTCGTCGGGTGGCGCTTTTCCGGCTCTTCCGGATCGAGCGGCGGCATGGTGACTTGGACCGGGGTATCCGTGTCCGTGGGTTTCCGGGGCGGAACTGGGTTTTTATGCAGGCCAAAAGCGGGTTACTCCACCGGTGGACGAGGATCGAAAGAATGAGACCAAGGATGAGGTCGCGGCGCATGGGAGGCCTTTCGTTGAAGGTTGCTGGTTCCATCTAGATAACGCGCACGCGGCGCATTTCTTAGACGGAGAAAGGCCTGTTTGTTGCGGCCGTGGCCGGGGGCAAGCCGTGACGGAACGACCTCCAAACCGTTTTAACCACAAAGGGACAAAGTCACAAAGTTCGATCCGGTCCGGTGGCTCGAAGCCTAAACCCTTCCGGGGCCTTCTTTGTTCCTTTGTTTCTTTGTGGTTAAAATTCCGACTCAGATCGTTGGAGCCAGCGAAGGAGCTAAGTCCGGACTTCGCTCCTTCGCTTCTTCGTGTTTGACCTAATCGGACTACTTTTTCTCTGCCGCTTTCGGCTTCGGCGCGGGTTTCACGTCGAGATGCGCTTGGAGATCTTCCGGAGTCACTGTGGAAACGATGCCGCCGGCGGGAACGTCCACCTTGGCCAGCCAGACGATGGCGTTGAGGACGAGCTTGCGGAAATTCTCGTCGCCCCAGTTTTGGTGGAAGTGGGCGCCGGTGAAACCGAAGCCGTGTCCGCCGCCCGGACGCTCGAACGCCCAGGCCACCGTTTGCGGTTTGCCCGCGGCGACGGCGGCGCGGACCTGCGGGTTGCCGGCGTGGGGGTCGTCCTTGCGGGCCATGGTTTCGGCGGGAGGAACGGCGACCAGCAGGGGAGTCAGCGCCGCCTGATTCCCGGCGAAGCGCAGGTTGAAATACCATTCGTCCTGGAGTGTGAACGGCTTCACCCCGCGGGTGATGGGATGCGACGGCAGCGGCTGGAAGCGAGGCGTCCAGTGCGGATTGACCGACCAGTTGATTTCGAAGGCGCCGCCGATCCAGCGGAGCACTTCCGGCTGGCCCTTGTCCGCGGCCGGCTCCACGGCGTAATGGAGCAGACCGATGCCGCCGCCGCGCGCGGCGAGCGCGTCGAGGCGCGCCAAGTAGTCGGCGGTGAACATGACGTGGCGCAGGCCGCCGTCGGAGAAAATGATGACCGCGTCGGCCCGTTCGATCGCACCGGCGGGAGCTGGCGCAGAATTTAGGAGGACGTCCACTTTCAGGCCGGGCACGCCGGCGAGGCACTTCGCGAGCAACTGCACGCCGGCGTTGTGCTCATGCTGCCCGGGACCGTGGCTCGGGTTGCCGGCCACGAGAAGGACATGTTTGTCGGCGGCCTGGGCGCCGACGGTGACGGTGGCGAATAAACCCATAACGAGGAGAAGCAGAAGCAGGGTAGGGAATTTCATGGGAAAGCAGACGCTTTGTCCCCCGGCGGGTCTTCCGTGGCAACGGCGAATCCATTACGCGATCGCGGAATCATCGCCCAGGGACAAAGCCCTGGAGGTGAATCGCTGAAATCGATCCGCCGGCCCGCTTCGGATTTCACCTATTAAGTGAAATTCGATCTAGCCACTACTTGGAATCTCTTGGCGCTAGTTTCAGCAGGATGGACAAGGCTTCATCGCCATGTTGTACACACGTGACGGAGAACCGACTTTCACTTAATAAGTGAAAGTCAAAACCGCCCGTCGATTACGCGGCTCCAGAGGTTTTTCTTCCCCCCATGAAACGTCTTCTCCTGGTTCTGGCCCTGCTTCCCGCCGGTCTGCGTGCCGCTGAGTCCGTGCCGGCTTACAACGATCCGTCGCCCCAGAGTTATCATCTCACGAAACGCGCCCATGACCTCGATCCGCGCACGCGCGAGTACCCCGAGATCAATTTTATTTTCAAGGGCAAGGACGGCGTGGAACAGGATCTCGGGCATGCGCGGGTCGACACCCGGGTGGCGCCGCGTGGCCGCCTCGTGATCTGGATGATGAATTATTCGGCGCCGCTGTTCGACCGGCTCTGCGACTACGGCCTGCATGCGATCCAGGTGCAGTACGCCAACAAATGGTTCGCACTCATTCCCCCCGCGAACCGCGACGACGGCACGAGCGTGGGCAAAATGCGCCTGGAGGCGGCGACGGGAGAAGATTTTTCGCCGCTCGCGGGGATCCAGAAACCGGACGGCATGATGGAGCGGGTGCTGTACCTGGTGCGCTGGCTGGCGAAGACGCATCCGCAGGGGCGCTGGGAACAGTTTCTCACGGCCGACGGCCAGGCGTTGCGCTGGGACAAGGTGATCATCGCGGGCAGCTCGCACGGCGCCACGACGTCGGCGCGGTTCGCCATTCACCAGCGGGTGGATCGCGTGGTGATGCTGTGCGGTCCGCGGGACCAGCTGGAAAGCTGGCAGGGATTTCCCTCGGCGACGCCGGCCAACCGGTTTTTCGGCTTCAGTCACGTGCTCGATGCCGGCTGGTCGGGCGAGCATTATTGCCGCTCGTGGCAGATGCTCGGACTGTACCGCTACGGCCCAATCGTGGATGTCGACAACACGCCGCCGCCGTTCGGACACTCGCGCCGGTTGATCACGCAGCTCGATGTGAAGGGGGATATCAACCGCGCGCACAGCTCAGTGATGCCCGGCAAATCCGCCGGTGTGGATGTCGAAGGCCGGTTCATTCACGAGGCGGTCTGGCGGTATCTGTTCACGCAGCCGGTCGAGGAAACCGGCCCGGCGGTTCCGCCTGAACCGGAGTGCGGAAAAAAACTACTCAAGGAATGGGCGCCGCCTCCTGTCGCCGCCTCGGGTCTGGCGCCAGCGTCCTTCGTCCTGCGGTGAGCAAATCCTGGCGATTCTGTCGTTGACCGGTTCCGCTGCACTCGGACGTTAGTTAACTCTCCTCTTTTCTCCTGAGCTCAAGCCCGTCAGTGCGGCCGCAACTCAATCCTGATTTCATGAAAAATCCCCCGCCTCATCTTCGTCAAGGCAACCTCTGGGTCGCACCGGAACTCCACGCGCTCGTGGCGGAACGGCTGATTCCCGGACTCCCGCTTACCGCCGATGAGTTTTGGGCGACGCTGGCGCAGCTGGTCGAGGAACTGGGGCCGAAAAACCGCGCGCTGCTGGACCGGCGGCTCGCGTTGCAGGGGGAACTCGACCAGTGGTATCGCGCGCATCCTGGCGGAACGTTTTCCGCGGACGAGTATCGCGCCTTTCTCCGCGAGATCGGTTATCTCGTTCCGACCCCGGCGGCGGTGTCCATTTCGCCGCAGAACGTCGATCCCGAGATTGCCGGCGTGGCGGCCCCGCAGCTGGTGGTGCCGGTGTCCAATGCGCGCTATGCGCTCAACGCCGCCAACGCGCGGTGGGGCAGCCTCTACGATGCGCTCTACGGCACGAATGCGATCCCGGTCGATCCCAAGGCGGGCAGCACCGGCGGTTACAATCGCGCCCGCGGCGCCAGCGTCGTGGCGTGGGCGCGCGATTTCCTCGACCGGGCCCTGCCGTTGATGGAAGGCAGCCATCGCGACGCGACGAACTACGCGATCGCCAACGGGAAGCTGCAGGTGCGTTTGAAAAATGGTGCGACGAGCACGTTTCGTCCGGCAACCCAGCTCGCGGGCTGGGTGGGGGAGGTCGCTTCGCCCACGGGCATTTTGCTCCGGCACCACGGACTGCACGTCGAGCTTCAGTTCGACCGCACCCATGAAGTGGGTCGCGACGATCCCGCGGGGATCAAGGACATCGTGTTGGAATCGGCGGTGACGACGATCCAGGATTTCGAGGATTCGGTGGCGGCGGTCGATGCCGAGGACAAGGCGAAGGTCTATGCGAACTGGCTCGGCCTGATGCGCGGCGACCTGCGCGAGACTTTCACCAAGCAGGGCCGGACGCTCACGCGCACGTTGAATCCCGACCGGCGTTATGTCCGCCCCGGCGGCGGAGAACTCATCCTGCCGGGCCGCAGCCTGATGCTCGCGCGCAATGTCGGCCTGCACATGTTTACGGACGCCGTGCTCGATTCCGCACGCCGGGAAATCCCGGAAGGCATGCTCGACGCGGTGTTCACCTGTGCGATCGGGTTGCACGATCTGGCGGGCAAGGGCCCGGTCCGCAATTCGCCGGCGGGCAGCATTTACGTCGTCAAACCGAAGATGCACGGCCCCGAGGAAGTGGCGCTGGTCTGCGAAATTTTCAGCCGGATCGAAAAAGCATTCCGGATGCCCGCCCACACCGTGAAGCTCGGAATCATGGATGAGGAACGGCGCACGACGGTCAACCTGGCCGCCTGCATTGCCGCGGCGCGCGAGCGCGTGATTTTCATCAACACCGGGTTCCTCGACCGGACCGGCGATGAAATCCACACCAGCCTGGAGGCGGGCCCGATGGTGCGGAAGAATGCGATGAAGCAGCAGCGCTGGATCGCGGCGTACGAGGATTGGAATGTCGACATCGCGCTGGCCTGCGGATTCCGCGGCCGGGCGCAGATCGGCAAGGGAATGTGGGCGGCTCCGGACCAAATGGCGGAAATGCTCGCCGCCAAGTCGGGCCATCCCAAGGCCGGCGCCAGCACGGCGTGGGTGCCGTCGCCGACAGCGGCGACACTCCATGCGACGCATTATCACGAAATCGAGGTCGGGGCGCGGCAGGAAGAAATCGCGAAGCGGCCGCCGGCGAGTCTCGATGCGATCCTAACCCTGCCGATTCTCGGGGCGGCGCGTCCGTCGGCCGAGGACATCAAGCGCGAACTCGACAACAACATTCAAAGCATCCTGGGCTATGTCGTGCGCTGGATCGATCAAGGCGTCGGCTGTTCGAAAGTGCCAGACATCGACGATGTCGGCCTGATGGAAGACCGCGCCACCCTGCGGATTTCCAGCCAGCACCTGGCGAACTGGCTGCGCCATGGCATCTGCTCCCGCGAACAAGTGGTCGAGACCCTCCAGCGCATGGCCGCGATTGTTGACCGGCAGAATGCCGGTGATCCACAGTACCGCTCGCTGCTCTCCAATCCCGGCCGCAACCTCGCCTTCCAAGCCGCCTCCGATCTCATTTTTCTCGGGGCTGAACAACCGAACGGTTACACGGAGTTCACGCTCCACGCCCGCCGCCGCGAAGCAAAAGCCGCGCAGCGGGCGAAGCCGGGATTATAAAGTTTAAGCGAGCCCGCGATTTCCAAACCGATTTGGCCACGAAAGATCACAAGGAACACAAAGATCGAACTCCAAGCCGTTTTTTTTATTTGTGTTCCTTGTGATCTTTCGTGGCCAAAATTCCGGGGCTTGGATTGAAAAGGCTCTAGGACTGATAGGCGTCGCGCACGACTTGCAGCGTGTGCCGGACGCGGATCGGTGAGCCGAGGCGCGCGAGATGCGCGGAGAGTTGGGTGAGACAGCCGATGTTCCCCGTCGCGACCACCTCGGCGCCGGTCGCGATCACCGCCTGGGCTTTTTTCGCACCGAGCGAAGCGGCGATGGCGGGCTGGTCCAGGTTGTAGGTGCCGGCGCTGCCGCAGCACAGGTGGGCGTCCGCGACTTCCAGGAGCTCCACGCCGGGAATCGATTTCAACAAGGCCCGCGGTTCCGCGCGGATACCCTGGGCGTTGGCGAGATGGCAGGCGTCGTGATAGGCGATTTTCTTCAGGAGGGGTGACCGGCCCGGCGGTTCGCGCAGCCCCAGCTTGGCGAGGAAGGCGGAGACATCGATGACGCGCGCGCGAAACCGTTCGGCGCGCGCTTCGTCCGGTGTGCCGCGCAGGACCAGGTGGTATTCGTGCATGGCCGAGCCGCAGCCCGCCGCATTGGTCAGGATCGCATCGACGTCGTCCGGAAACGCGTCGAGGTTGCGCCGCGCAAACGACTGGGCGGCGGTCAGGTCGCCGGTGTGCCACGCCAATCCGCCGCAGCAGCCTTGCGCCGGTGGGATCACGACTTCCACGCCGTTGCGGGCCAGCACAGCAATCGTCGCGACATTGATATCCGGATCCAGCACCTGCTGCGCGCACCCCGCGAGCAGGGCGACGCGGGCGCGCCTTTCCCCGATGGCCGGAGTCAGGAAAGGCAGGGTCTGGGCCGGCGGCACGTGCGCGGGCGCGAGTTCCAGCATCGGGCGCAGCGCCGCCGGAACCAGCCGGCCCAGCAAACGGCCGAACGCTGCGCCCCGGAGCGCCGCGCGGAAACGCCGCGGGTAGGGAATCGTTTTCGCGGCCAGCCAGCGCCGCAACTTTTCGGCCGGAGAGCGCTTGAATTTCTTTTGGGCGAGCGCGCGGAAGGGGCTGATGAGGTCGCGGTA
>CAMAPG010000171.1 GCA_945859965.1 Opitutus sp. GAS368
TTCTGCCCGCCCTGCATGTCGAGCAGCATGACAATGAAGAGAAACAGCGCGACGACCGCGCCCGCGTACACCAGCACCAGCAGCGCCGCGAGCAGGTAGGCATCGAGCATCACGAACAGTCCCGCCACGCCGACCAGACTGAGTAGGAGGCACATCGCGGCATTGACCGCGTTGAGGTTCAGCACCACGCCCATCGCACAGATGACCGTGAAAAAAGCGAAGAGGTAGAAGAAGGTGTCAGCCATTGCAGCAGGGCGGAATATCGGTGGATGGATGGGAGGGAGGCGACAATGCTTTCGCGCGGCTCAGTGGTGGCCGCCGCCATGCGCCGCGGCGTCTTCCGCGGACTTCTTCTTGTCCCATTTGTAGTGCTTGTCCGGCAGCGTGCCGCCGAGTTCGTAAAGCCGGTCTTTGTGGTTCACCATCTCGGCACGACTGTAGCCGCTCATCGAGTATTGGTTCTGCAGGAAAATCGCCTCTTCCGGACAAACCTCCTGGCACAGGCCGCAGTAAATGCAGCGCAGCATGTCGATGTCGAACGCCTGCGGTGCCTTCTCGACGTGGCCGGTCGGCGATTCCAGCGGAATTTCTCCCGGGGTGATGCGGATGGCCTTCGGCGGGCAGACAAATTCACAGAGCTGGCACGACACGCATTTTTCGCGGCCATGCGGATCCTTCACCAGCGTTGGCACGCCGCGGTAGCCGTTCGGGATCGTCGGACGCTGCTCCGGGTATTCCAGGGTTTCCGCCGGCTTGATCATACGCTTGAACGTGGTCTTCAGGCCGCTGAAAATCTGCGGCATGTAAGTACGCTCCGCGAAGGAGAGCGGTTTGCGTTCGACGGGAAGGACGGCCATGGGAAAAGGATTTAAAGTGACCGCGGTTAGATCCGGGTTTGCACCCAGGCAATGATCAGGGCGTAGAGGATGAGATTGCCGATCGCGAGCGGTAGCAGCTTCTGCCAGCCCAGCTGCATCACTTGGTCATAGCGAAAGCGAGGCACCGTCCAGCGCACCCACATGAACACGAAAATCAGGAACAGCACCTTGCCGAGGAATATCCCAATCGAGATCAGGCCCACCGCCAGCGGATGAAGGACAAACGCCCAGCCCGTCAGGTGCTGCAACCAGCCGACCAGATCCGCGAGCGACACCCACGGCAGCGGATTCCAGCCACCGAGGAACAGCAGCGCAAAGACGCCCGACCCAATCAGCATGTGCGCGTATTCCGCGACGAAGAACATCGACCACTTGAAGGCTCCGTACTCGGTGTGAAAACCGCCGACGAGATCGGCTTCCGATTCCGGCATGTCGAACGGCTGGCGGTTGGTCTCGGCAAAAAGCGAGACGAGGAAAATAAAGGCCGAGAGCGGCATCCAGATCCCAAACCACGCACCGCCTTGCATCGCCACGCACTGCGCCAGGCTCAGCGTCCCCTGCCCGCCCGGGACATTGATCCACAGGAAGACCGGCAACACCGACAGGGTCATCGAGAGCTCATAGGAGATGAGCTGGGCCGAGGCGCGAATACCGCCGAGAAAGGGATATTTCGAATTGGAGGCCCAGCCGGCGATGATCAGCGAATAAACGCCGAGCGAGGAAATCGCGAAGACCCCGAGAATGCCGATGTCCACATTGGCCAGGATCAACGGCACCACCCGTCCGGCGCCATCGAGGTAGGCGCCGAACGGCACCGCCACGATGGTCATGAGCGCGGGTATCAGCGCGATGACCGGGGCGAGTACATAGTAGAGTTTATTGACGTGACCCGGGACCGGCTCCTCCTTGAAAAGGAATTTGGCGCCGTCCGCCAAGAGATGGAAAACACCGAGGCGCTGGAGAAACGGCCCAAGCACCGGAATCCAGGCAATCCACGGCACGGTGGCGCGGTTGGGGCCCGGCCGGCCCTGCATCCAGGCGGAGATCTTGCGCTCCGCCATCGAGCACGCGCCGGCGAGCGGAAAAATGACCGCGATCACCGCGAGGCCCTTGAGCGCGCCTTGCAGCCAGAAAGGATATTGGAAGAAATCGAACATCGGTGGGGATGTCAGGCGGTCGCGAGCGCAGGTTGGGCCAGCTGGTAGTGAAGCGTGGCGCTCTCGGCATACGGCAGCCCGGCCCAAGGCGTGCTGTCGAGCAACAGCCCGGTCTCAGGCAGATTTTTGAACAACACCGTACCGAGCGCCGGAATCTCGGCGGCCAGCGAGGTCCAAAGCGCGTTGATCTCCGAAGCCACCGCGGTCCCGGACGAGCTTGCGGCGGCGACCAGCTTGGCGAGCACGGTCAGGTCGTCGATAGCTCCGGTGAACCCGGGGACGGCCTTGTGGAATTTCTGCAAACGGAACTGTTGGTTCACAAATGTGCCGTTTTTCTCGAAAACGGTCAGCCCGGGGAAAACGATTTTCGCCGCGGCACTGGTCGGATTGGCGTGGGTGCCGAGATAGATCACGGAGACCTTGGCCAACTGCGCCGCTGAAAGGCCCGCAGCCGTGAGATCCTCGCCGAGGGAAACGACGGTCTTGATCCGGCCGGCATCGATCGACGCCGCGAGCTCGGTCAAGTGCGCGGAGGGCAGCGTCTGGATCAGGCCGGTCACGAGCGCACCGCGCACGTTCGGGTTGCGGTCGGCGGAGATGAGGAGGTTGTCGCCCTTCCCCACCCGGCTGACCAGGTAGGCGGGCGCCTTGAGGGCGGCGGCGAGTTTCTTCGCGAGGAACTGCTCCTCCACGGAGCTACGGCCCGAGCCGACGATGGCGACGCCACCTTGCTTGAAACGTTCACTGGCCGCGTTCACCGCAATATCCCGTCCGCTTTCCGCGCCGTTCACCTGTACGGTGGCGAGGCGGTCGTCGGTGCGGACCTGCTTGTACAACAGGCGGCCGCTGTCGGCCATCCAGGTGTCGTTGACGGCATCGTTCCGGCGCGGCGTGAGGCGGTAAATGACGCCCTCGCGCGACCAGACCACGGTGTTGGCGCCGACGCTGCTCTCGGTGTCGATGCTGTTGGTCTGCTTGAGAAACCAGACGCGCATCTTGAAACGGAAATCCGTGCTCGTGAGCGCGCCGACCGGGCAGATGTCGACGGTGTTGAGCGAGTAATTGTTCTCGAGCTTCTTGCCAGGATAGGCGGTGAGCGTGGAGTAACTGCCGCGGTCGATGAAGCCGAGCACATCATCCTTCGCGACCTCCTTGCAGAACCGGATGCAGCGCGAGCAGAGCACGCAGCGCTCGTCGTCGAGCACGACGCGCGGCCCGAGCAGCGTACGCTTGGGCTTCACGTTCTTCTGCTCGATGAAACGCGAGTAGCCGCGGCCGTAGCCAGTGGCCTGTTCCTGCAGCTTGCATTCGCCGGCCTGGTCGCAGATCGGGCAGTCAAGCGGATGATTGATCAGGAGAAATTCCATCACGCCCTCGCGGCATTCCTTCACCATCGGGCTGGTCGTGCGGATGTGCAGGCCGGGCGAGGCGTTGGTGGCGCAACCGATGGTCGGCCGCGGCATCCAGTTGATCTTCTGCTTGCCCGTGGCCGGATCCATGATCGGGGCCTTCGTCGCGGGATCGACCGCCGGCAGGCCCATTTCGACGAGGCACATCCGGCAGTTCCCCACCACCGTGAGTTTCGGGTGGTAGCAATAATGCGGCACGTCGACGCTGACCATGCGGGCAGCCTCGATGATATTCGTGCCCTTCGGCACGGCGATCTCCCGTCCGTCGATATTGACGGTAACAAGTTCGGGTTTGGGCGGAGCGATCATTGCGGAGAATGGATTAGCCCGCGGAACACACGGAATACACGGAAGAATCCAGAGGGAATTTTTTCATTTTCAGTGTGTTCCGTGTGTTCCGTGGGCAAAAGAATTAAACCAGTTTGAGGCTGTCGGCCGGGGCGTTTTTCTTGGCCTCGGGATAGGCTTTGAATTCGTCGCCGAATTTCAGCACGAAGCTCTGCGTCGGCCAGGCGCAAGCCTCGCCGAACGCGCAGATGGTGCGGCCGGCGATCTGATCGGCGACGTTCTTGAGCAGCGCGCCGTCCTCGGAACGACCCTCGCCGTGGACCATGCGGCCGGTGATTTTTTTCATCCAGAGCGAGCCTTCGCGGCAAGGCGTGCACTGGCCGCAGCTCTCGTGGGCGTAGAACTCGTTGATGTTGCCGAGCGCCTCGACCATGTTGACGGAGTCGTCCATCACGATGACGCCGCCGGAGCCGCCCATCGTGCCGATCATGCCGAGCGAATCGAAATCCATCGGGACGTCCTCGACGCCCCAGTCGTAGTCGACCATCTCCGCGCCGACCTTGCGCTTGCCCTTGAAGCGTTCGCCGAAGCGCAGGATCTTCGCCGAGGAACCGCCGGGAATCACCGCCTTGAACGTGCGCCCCGGAAGCGGACCGCCGCAGACTTCATTGAGCAGCTGGCCCATCGTGATCTTGCCGACCTCGTATTCGTAATAGCCCGGGCGTTGCACCTGGCCGGAAACACAAAGGATGCGGGTGCCGGTATTGTTCGGCGTGCCGATCTTTGAGTAGGCCTCGCCACCCATGCCGACGATGTGCTTCACGTGGCAGAGCGTCTCCACGTTGTTGACGATGGTCGGGCACTGGTCAAGGCCGAGTACCGCGGGGAAATACGGCGGCTTGATGCGGGGATAGGCGCGCTTGCCTTCGAGCGACTCGATCAGGCCGGTTTCCTCACCGCAGATGTAGGCGCCGGCGCCGCGATGCACGTAGATTTCGCAGCTGTAGTTCGTGCCGAGAATGTTCGGCCCAACGAAATTCGCCGCCCGCGCCTCGGCGATCGCTTTTTCCAGGATGCGCGCACCCCCGGGAAATTCGCCGCGGATATAAATGTACGCCTGCTTCACGTTGTTCGCGTGGCAGCTGATCATGATCCCCTCGATCATCTGGTGGGGATCCTGGTGGATGATGTAGCGATCCTTGAACGTGCCGGGCTCGGACTCGTCGGCATTCACGACCAGGTAGATCGGCTTGCCGCTCTTGCGGTCGACCAGCGTCCATTTCACGCCGCAGGGAAAACCGGCGCCGCCGCGGCCGCGCAGGCCGGACTTCTTCACCTCGTCGATCAGCTCTTCCGGTTTGCGCGCGAAGGCGCGCTTCATCACCTCGTAACCGCCATGCTTGAGATAGCAGGCCAGGTCGTTGGTGTAACCGGGCTCATCGATGTGCTGAAAGATGAGGCGGCGTTGGGAGGGGGCGGACATGACGATAAGGTGTAAGCTTTAAGCGGTAAGCTGTAAGGGCTATTGGCGCGTGGCCGCCTCGGTTTTGATCCGCGCGGAGAGTTCGCGGGCCTTGGCGCAGTCGACCTTTTCGTGGAGATCATCGTCGATCATGACGACCGGGGCGGTGCCGCAGCTCGCGAGGCACTCGACGAACTCGATCGTGACCTCGCCGTCGGGCGAAATCTCGCCGCGGTGGGTGTTGAACTGTTTCTCGAATTCGCCGCAAGCCTTGTAGCCGCCCATCAGCGCGCAGGACAACGTGCGGCAAACCTTGATGTGGCGCCGACCGATCGGCTTCTGCCGGAACATCGGGTAGAACGTGACCAACTCGTAAATGTTGATCGGCTGGAGCTCGAGCTTCGCGGCGATCCACTCGATGGCCTCCTGTGAGATGTAACCCTGATCCTCCTGCACGAGGTGCAGCAACGGCAGGGCGGCACTCCGCTTCACCGGGTAGTGCGGAATGACCTCATCGATGCGGGAGAACGTTTCGGGCTTAAGATTCATCTCTGCAGAAGTAGCGAGTAGTGGGTAGTGGGTGGCGAGTAGGTAAAGCTGCGAATAGCGTTCAGGAGATCATTATGCTCAATGCTCGCTACTGGCTACTCGCTACTGTTTTCATCGGTCGCACTCGCCCATGACGAAGTCGAGCGAGCCGAGGATCGAGACGACGTCGGACACGAGATTGCCCACGCACACCTTGGGGAGGATGGAAAGATTACAGAACGACGGGGCGCGAATCTTCAGGCGCCATGGCACGCCGCCGCCCTTGCTCACGATATAAAAGCCCAGTGCACCCTTGGGATTTTCCGCTTCGAAATACACTTCGCCGGCCGGCATCTGCGGGCCTTCCGTGACGAGCATGAAGTTCTGGATCAGCTCCTCCATCGAACTGAGGATCTTGTCCTTCGGCGGAGCAAAAATCTTCCGCGCATCCGTCGCGTACCACGGGCCGCCGGGGAATTTCGCGATGGCCTGCTTGATGATCCGCACGGACTGCCGCATTTCCTCGCCGCGCACCAGGTAGCGATCGTAGGAATCGCCCTTGGCCCCGACCGGAATGTCGAACTCGTACTTCTCATAGCCGCTGTACGGCTTGTCCTTGCGCAGGTCGAGCGGAACGCCGGAACCGCGGAGATTCGGTCCGGTAAGGCCGTAGGCAATGGCGTCCTCTTTCGAGATGACGCCGACGCCGACCGTGCGGTCCATGAAAATCTTGTTCCGAGTCAGGAGCTTCAGGATCTCCTCCAGCAGGGGGAGGAATTGATCGCAAAACGCATCGACCCGCTGCGTCCAGCCCTCAGGGACATCGCGCGACACGCCGCCGATCCGGGCATAACTCGTGGTGAATCGCGCGCCGGTCAGCTCTTCGAAAAGGGTGTAGAGTTTTTCGCGCTCGGTGAACGCGTACATGAACACGGTCCAAGCGCCCGTATCGATACCGAAGGCTCCGAGCCCGAGCAGATGGGCGGAGATGCGGGCCATTTCCGCGGTGATCACGCGGATCGCCTGGCAGCGCTCCGGCACTTCCAGTTTCGCGAGCTTCTCCACCGCGATCG
>CAMAPG010000172.1 GCA_945859965.1 Opitutus sp. GAS368
CCTTCGGAAATCCGGCGATTGGACGGCGGCAGGCCGTGGGACGTGCGAAAGGTCGTGTGCGTCATGCCCAACTCACGGGCTTTCGCGTTCATCAATTCGACAAACGCTGGCACCGAACCGGCGGCCGTCCGCGCCAGCGCGTAGGCCGCGTCATTGGCCGATTGGATCATCATGGCATAAAGCAGTTCTTCGACCGGGAAAACCTCGTGTTCTTTCAGCCAGACCTGGGTCCCTCCGATCTTGGAGTCGGCGGCGATCACCGTCACGGGGGTCTGCAGCGTGAGCGAACCGCTCTGGAGTTTATCGTGGAGCACGAGAAACGTCATGAGTTTCGTCATGCTGGCCGGTGGACTGGACTCCCCGTCGTGATCCTCAAACAGAACTTTTCCGGAAGCCGCGTCGATGATCACAGCGCCCTTGTAAGTCGCCGCCGGTTCCGCCGCGGGCTTGGACTTGCTTTTCGCGGCCGCAACCGAAGGGGTGGGGGCGAAGACGCAGAGTAGACTCAGGGCAGCAACGGCGAGGGGGCGCGAAAAATTCATTCGCGCAAAGGAGGAAAACTTTCGCCTTCAGCGCGAGCAGAAACGGGTGTTTGGGACGCGTCAGTGACTAGGTGTTTCGGCAAATTCCACTAGCCGGACGTTTGTTATTCTGAGCGTAGCGGGTAGGGCGAGTCGTCCCCGACGAGCCGGGCATACGAACGGCTCATCCGGCCTGCCCGCCGTAGCCTTGGCGAAGGTGGGAGGGTTCGCCCTGCCTGCGCGCAAACGCGTCTAGGACCGGCCTCAACTTCCGCTGCCCTGTTCGAGCGGCAGATCCCTCAGCTTGAGCTCCGGATTTTTTTCCACGAAATAACGCATCGTCCATTCGTTGGGAAAGAGCGCGATCGGCTGGTCGAACTTGTCCGTCCCGAAACTCACGCCTGTCGCCACGATCAGCGTCGAGGGATTTTTCAGGGCCGGATGGGGCTCGAGCCACTTCAGGAGGGTCCAGGGGGTCGGAGTGAGCCGCGACTCGGCATTGTATTCGCTCTGCAGGCGCCACTGGACGACTTCAAACTGGAGCGGGCCGACCGCGGCCAGCAATGTGGCTCCGGGCGGGGCGTTACGGGCGTTGAAGGACTGGACCACGCCTTCCTGGAGGAGCTGTTCGAGTCCGGCGCGGTATTTTTTGGCGTCGGAGGAACTGGGATTGGAAATGTAGGTGAAGACCTCGGGCGGAAAACGCGGAGTTTCATCGTAACAGATGCCCTTGTCCTCGGTGAGCGTGTCGCCGATGCCGAATTCACTGTGGCCGACCAGCCCGATGACATCGCCGGGCCAGGCCTCGTCGACGGTCTCGCGTTCCTGGCCGAAGAGCTTGTGCGACGAGGACAGGCGCACGGTTTTACCCGTGCGCTGATGCGTGACCATCATGTCGCGGGTAAACTTACCCGAACAGATCCGCACGAAGGCGATGCGATCGCGGTGTTTGGGATCCATGTTCGCCTGGATTTTGAAAACGAAGGCGGAGAATTTCTCGTAGGTGACGGGAATCGTGATTTTGTCGGCGGGCGCCGGGCTGGTCGTGCCTTCTGCACTGATCACATGCACCGCAGGGGTGGCGCCCGCTTTCAGACTGCGCCGTGGCGCAGGTGGGACGGAGTCCTTGAGGAAACCATCAAGCAGCAACTGGATGCCGAAGTTGTTCACGGCGCTGCCAAAGAAGACCGGGGTTTGCTGGCCGTTCTGTACGGCGGCGAGGTCGAAGGGATGGCCGGCGCCGTCGAGCATCGCGATTTGTTCCTTCACTTCGCCGTAGGTGTAATCGTCGAGTTTTTCGCGCACGATCGGGTCATCCAACGAGGCCACATTCACCGGCGCCTGGAATTTTCCGCCCGGAACGCGCTCGAAAAGATGCACCTGTTTGGTCCTGCGATCGAAGACCCCTCGGAACGAGGGCCCGTTGCCGAGCGGCCAGATCAAGGGCGATGACTGAAGGCCCAGCACTTCCTCTAATTCGTCCAGTAGTGCGATCGGATTGCGCGTCGGACGATCGCACTTGTTCATGAAAGTGAAGATCGGCACGCCGCGGCGCCGGCAGACCTCGAAGAGTTTGCGGGTCTGTGTTTCCACGCCTTTCGCGGCATCGATCACCATCAACGCGGCGTCGACGGCGGTGAGCACACGGTAGGTGTCCTCGGAAAAGTCCTTGTGGCCCGGGGTATCCAGCAAATTGACGGCGAAACCGTTGTAGTCGAACTGGAGGACGGTGGAGGAAATCGAAATGCCTCGCTGTTTCTCGAGCTCCATCCAGTCCGAAGCGGTGGCCCGCTGGTTTTTCCGCGCCGTAACGGCGCCGGCCAAATGGATGGCATTGCCGTAGAGGAGGAATTTCTCCGTGAGCGTGGTTTTGCCCGCATCAGGATGTGAAATGATCGCGAAGGTGCGGCGGCGGGCGATTTCTTGGGCGGGCGACATGAGCAAAGGGCCGAGGGAAAGGGCCGCGGGCCGCGGGGGGAAGCTTTAATTGGAGCTTAGGGGCTGTTTGGGAAATACCGGTTGCTTTGGATTCTCGTAGCGAAACGCGTGAGCGTTTCGGGTTCGGACGAAAGCCTCACGGCTTTCGCTACTCGGAGAGACGAATTCCCAAACAGCTCCTAGGGCGCCGATCAGCGGAGACCTGGCGAATCAAATTCTTGCCTTTAAAACATGTAAGGTGTTCTAAAAGAGCATGTCGCGCATTCTTAAGTTTATGGGTTATGTGGTATTGGCTCTGCTTGCACTCATCGGTGTCGCACTGATTGCCGTGTATCAGGTGAGTGCGGCGAAGTTGCGGCAAAAGCACACGGTCACGGCCAAGGTGCCGCCCATTCTCACGGATGCCGCAGCGGTCGAACGTGGCCGGCATATTGCGCTGACTCGCGGCTGTCTGGACTGCCATGGCAAGGACTTGGGCGGGGCGAAGGTCATCGAGGATCCGGCCATGGGACGGCTCTATGGTCCCAACCTGACGACCGGTCGTGGCGGTCGCTCCTCAGAGTATGCCGATGTCGACTGGGTGCGGGCCATTCGTCACGGAATCGCGAAGGACGGGCACACCTTGGTGCTGATGCCGTCTGTGGAGTACGCGCATTTCACCGAGGACGATCTCGCATCGTTGATCGCCTTTCTCAAATCGGTCCCCGCGGTGGATCGCGATCGCGTACCGGTAAAGCTGGGACCCGTTGCACGGGTGTTGCTGGTCGCGGGCAAATTCAAACTCGCGGCGGATGAAATCGATCCTGCCACGCTGCAACCTGCGGTGGTCAAGCCGGGCGCAACGGTCGATTACGGCCGGTACCTCGCGATCGGTTGCGTCGGCTGCCACGGGAGCAACTTCTCGGGTGGAAAAATCGAGATCGGGCCTCCCGACTGGCCGCCGGCCGCGAACCTGACACCCCACGAATCGGGGCGGCTCGCGAAATGGACGCAGGCGGATTTTTTCCGGGCAATGCGCACCGCGCGGCGTCCGGACGGCACGGAGATCAGTCCGATCATGCCCAGAAATTTCGGCCAGATGAATGACGAGGAATTGTCGGCGATCTGGCTGTTCCTGAAAACCCTGCCTGCGGCGAAGACGGGAGTGCGCTGACTTGTAGCGGCGGTCTACGGCCGCCGGGCTCGGAATCGGCGGTCATCCTCCTTCGCCAAGCCTATGGAGGACAAGTAGACCGCCGCTACAACAAGATTGCGGATTTGATGCCGGCTGCGATTAAGAAGCGCATGACGCTGTCTTCCCTGAAACTCAGAGCCAACGCCAAGGCGCGGGTCCTCTCCGGACATCCCTGGGTGTTCGCCAACGAAGTCGAAGCGCTGCTGCCGGCAGAGTTGGACGGCGAAGTCGTGGAGTGTCGCGACCGGGCGGGCCGTTTGCTGGGCACGGGCATTTACAACAGCAAGTCGCAGATTATCTGGCGCCGCCTGAGCCGGGACCGGGTCACGCTGGACGCCGCCTATCTTCGCGCCGCCCTTGATCGGGCGCTGGCGAAACGGGCGGCGAATGAAGGTTCGGCCGTTCCCGGTGAGGCAGCGGAAAAATGCCGGCGGTTGGTGTGGTCGGAATCGGACGATTTGCCGGGTGTAGTGGTCGACCAGTTCGGCGACACGCTGGTGGTGCAAATCCAATCGATGGCGATGGACAAACGTGCCACCTTGCTGGGCGACGTGCTGGCGGAAACGCTCAAACCGGGGGAAATTATTTTCCGCAACGATGCTCCGATCCGGCGTTTGGAAGGACTGCCATTCAGCGTCAGCACCCGTTCCGGCCGGACGTGGGAACCGCGCTGGGTCAGGATCGACGGGTTCGACTACTGGCTGGATCTGCAAAATGGCCAGAAGACCGGATTTTATCTGGATCAGCGCTTTCAGCATCGGGCGATGGCCAAATATTGCGCCGGCAAGCGCGTGCTCGACGCCTTCTGCAACCAGGGAGCCTTTGCGCTTCATGCGGCGAAGGCCGGGGCTGCGCGGGTTCTCGGACTCGACAGTGCCGGGGATGCCATTGCCGCGGCCAAGCGGAATGCGATGCGCAACAGCCTCACGATCGAATTTGCCGGCGCGAACGTGTTCGATTGGTTCAATGATCCCGCCCGGTCGGCGGATCCGCCGTGGGATGTCATTATTTTGGATCCGCCACCGTTTGCGAAATCGAAGAGTGCGCTCGAAGGCGCCTTGCGGGGCTACAAGGAAATCAATCTGCGCGCCCTGCAGCGCCTCGCGCCCGGAGGCGTGCTGGCGACCTACACCTGTTCCCATCACATGCAGGACGCCGAGTTGCGTGGCGTACTCGCCGACGCGGCGGCCGATGCCAAACGCAAAGTCCAGATTCTGGAATGGGCGCATCAGCCGGCGGATCATCCGGTGCTGATCACCATGCCGGAGAGCGAATACTTGCGCGGCTATATTGTGCGCGCGGAGTGAGCCGGGATTCAGGGTGAGGCAGGAGTCCAGGTTTTCAGAGCCGAAGAGTGCGGCTTGCTGAAGACCCTGGGATCGGCTTGGGTGTGGCGCATGGCTAGACCGACCAACGCTTTGATTGTCGATGATGAGCCGCATGTGAGGGTTTATCTGCGACTGCTGCTCAAGGAGCTGGGGATCGAGCAAACCTGGGAAGCGAGCAATGGAACCGAGGCATTGAAGATGGTGGCGGAACTCAAACCCGAGGCGATTTTGCTCGATATGAATATGCCCGGCATGAGTGGGCTGACCGTCCTGACTGAACTGGCGGCCATCAATCCCTTCCCCCCGGTGATTGTCGTTTCCTCGCAGAATGCGGCGAAAACGATTCTCGAGTGCCGCAAGCTCGGCGCGGTCGCCTATGTCCTGAAGCACCTGCCCAAGAACGAGGCGCTCAAAATGCTGGGCGAGGGACTCGATGCGTTGGACGACGGCACCTGACCGGTCACGCCATGAAAAAGGCCGGGCATGAACCCGGCCTTTGCGATCGCTACGGGCAGTGAGCCCGGCGATTCCTACATTTTCCCGCCGTAGATGGCGCTCGCGCCCAGTTCTTCTTCGATGCGGAGGAGCTGATTGTACTTGGCCACGCGATCGGTGCGGCAGAGCGAACCGGTTTTGATTTGACCGGCGTTGGTGGCGACCGCGATGTCGGCAATGGTCACGTCCTCGGTTTCGCCGGAGCGATGGGAAATGACGGCGGTGTAGTTCGCTTCCTTCGCCATCTCCACGGCGTCGAGGGTTTCGGTCAGGGATCCGATCTGGTTGACCTTGACGAGAATTGAATTGGCCGTGCCCGTGTCGATGCCGCGTTTGAGGAACTCGGTGTTGGTGACAAACAGATCGTCACCGACGAGTTGAGTGGTGTCGCCGAGCACGTCGGTGAGCTTCTTCCACGTCACCCAGTCGTTTTCGGAACAGCCGTCCTCGATCGAGATGATGGGATATTTGGCGGTGAGATCCTTGTAGAAGGCCACCAGTTCGTCGCCGGTCAGCACGCGACCGTCCGATTTCTTGAAGACGTAGCGTTTTTTAGTGGCGTCGTAGAATTCGGACGCGGCGACATCGAGGGCGAGGGCGATGTCCGTGCCGAGTTTGTAGCCGGCGTTTTTCACGGCGAGGGCGATGGCGTCGAGAGCGGCGGTGGCGCTCGCGAGTTTCGGGGCAAAGCCGCCTTCGTCGCCCACGGCGGTCGAGAGACCCTTGTCCTTGAGCACCTTCTTCAGGGAATGGAAAACCTCACAGCCCATGCGGAGACCGACCGAAAAGGACGGGGCGCCGATGGGCATGATCATGAATTCCTGGAAATCGATCGGCGCATCGGAATGCGCTCCGCCGTTCATGATGTTCATCATCGGCACGGGCAGGACCTTGGCGTTCGGTCCGCCGAGATACTTGTAGAGCGGCTGGTCGAGGGCGGCGGCGGCGGCCTTGGCGGTGGCGAGGGAGACACCGAGAATCGCATTGGCGCCCAGCTTCGACTTCGTCCGGGTGCCGTCGAGGGCGATCATCGTGCGGTCGATGCCGAGTTGATCGGTCGCGTCGCGGCCGATGAGCACGGGTGCGATTTTTGTCCTGACGTTGAGCACCGCGGCGAGAACGCCCTTGCCGAGATAACGCTTTTTGCCGTCAACGCCCTTGGGTAACTGGGAGGAACCGACCGTGCCATCGCGCAGCTCGAGCGCCTCGTGTTCACCGGTGCTGGCTCCGGAAGGGACGGCGGCGCGACCCATTTGGCCGGAGGCAAGTTTCACGTCGACCTCGACGGTCGGATTGCCGCGGGAATCAATGATTTCGCGGGCGGTGATGGCGGTGATG
>CAMAPG010000173.1 GCA_945859965.1 Opitutus sp. GAS368
GTCACGCGGCTATGCCCGTTTTCATGGGTGTCCCAATTCAGGAACGGAATGTATTCGGTCGTCACCTCGATGAACCGCGCCCCGGATTCGCAGAGCCGGCGCGCCAGCAGGCAACCGAGCCCGAAGCGGCCAATCATTCCCTCCTCGTACTTGCTGCCGAAACGGTCGCGCGGGGCGTCGAACTGCATCCCCGGCTCATACGCGGGATAATATTTGCGCACATTCCCGAGCGGCTCCAAGGCCAGGTCGAAGGCCTTCGCGGCCGGTGAACTGAGGAGCCGGTGCGCGTTGTCCATCGACCGCAGCAACGACTCCTTCTGGTAATCGCTGCCATGCTGACCGAGGGGACTGGCCTCGACCAACTTCCGGTAAAACTTGTCGCGATTGGCGAACCGTCCCGGACTCATCCCCTCGGGTGGCCGCACCGCGCTGGCCGCTTGCTCCGGAAACGGGACGTTGAAAGGACCGAATTCGCTGCCGAGAAACCCAGCGGTGGTAAAGGCCTTCAATTCCTCCCCCTCGCCCAAATCGAAGCGTTGGCCAATGTTGATGAATGCCGGCATCGCCGGATCAAGCGGCCCAAGGGTCTTCGCGATCCAGGAACCGAGATGCGGCGCCGCCACCGTCTGCGGCGGCACGTAACCCGTGTGCCAGTTGAATTGATGCCGCGAATGCAGGATGAAACCGAGGTCCGCGGCCTGCATGGTGCGGATGAGCGTGCCCTTGTCCATCAAGCCCGCGAGTTGTTCCAAACCGGAGGAAAATTGCACTCCGTCAACCGCGGTCGGAATCGAGGGAAACGTGCTAAGAACCTGGTTGGGATCGAGCCCGGCGGAATACGGGGTATAACGCTTCGGATCGAAGGTCTCCGTGTGCGCCATCCCGCCGGCCATCCACAGCACAATTACGCGATCCGCCGTGGGCGCGATCTTCTCGATCGCCTCGGTTGCGAACAGCCGCTGCGGCGCGCCGGCAGCCAGCGCCGAAAGCGTCGCGGCCGAGGCGGTCTTCAGGAAATCCCGGCGCGACCAAAGATCCGGCCGGGCTTTGCGGAAGGCACTCTGGGCGATGAAATGGTTGAGATTCATAACGGGTTACCGGATCAGCTGAAACTCGGGCAGCATTGAGATCGTCCAGAGCAAATCCTGCACGCCTTCCGCTTTTGCCGGTGAGCCGACAATCTGCTCCGCCAGTTTCCGCTCCCGCCCGGTCGGCGGACGGCTGAGGGTCTGGCGATAGAGCTCCTCCACCAGCACACGGCTGCTGGCTGGCTGCAGGGAAAGAATTTTTTCTGCGCCCTGACCGAGCAGAACGGCAAAGGTGCGCCCGTTGGTCATTTCCAAGGCCTGCAGCGTGGTCGCGGTGCTCTGTCGCACCGTCACCACTTGTTCGCGATTTGGCCGGCCCAACGCCACCATCAGGGGATCCGCGGCCACCAGCGCCGCCCGTTGCACGGGCAGCGCATCCCTCGACGATGCCGCCACATCCAGGAAATAACGGCCAACCTTCCACGGAGCCATTTCCATGCCTCCCAGTTCCACCGCCTCGCTTTCATCCAGTTCGGGAGTGATGACGCTCCAGTAACGGTCTGAGACAAAATCCATCACCGCCCCCGGCGCCCGGACTCGGGCGTAGAGTAAAAGTCCGGCGGGATTGTCGGATTCCCGCGTCAATTCCTCCGCCGGCTTGTCCTCGGGAGGAATATTCACCGCCGTGACCTCGATGATGTTGTCGCCCTGGATCAGGTGCGGCGCGGCATCGCTCCATTCGATCGTCGTGCTGGCGCGCCGGCCCGGGACAGAGCCCACGGTCTGGCCGTTTACCTTGAGCGTCTTGTGGTCGTCGGCCACAATCGTGAGCCACGCCTCGACGGGCTTTTGAGGCAATGTGACCACCTGGCGGAAAACCACGGATTCGGACTTTGCTTTCACCTCGGCTCCCGCGGTCGACCAGATCCATTTGGGCCGCAGCGGAAGATCCGATTCTGACGACGCACGCAACGCCGCCGCGCGGTTCAACCGCGCGTCAGCCTTGGGATAGTTCATCCCTGCCAGGGTCATGATCGCATCGGAGAACTGTTCCGCGCTTAAGCGGCGGACCGCCGGACCGCGGAAGACGTAATCGGCCGCCGTTTCGCCGAGATCGACGGCCGGAAGCTGGTAGGCCCGGGAGGTGAGGATGCGGGCCATCGTGTGCTTCAGATCGAAACCGTTGGCCACCAGGTCCTCCGCCAGCCAGTCGAGCAATTCGGGGGACCAAGCAGGCTTGTCCATTTCATCCACCGGTTCAACCAGGCCGTAGCCCATGAAGCGTTGCCAGATCCGGTTCACCACCGTCCGGGGCAGGCGGCCGTTCTTCCGTCCGGTAATGATTTCCACCAACTGCTGCTTGCGCACAGTGGCGCTGCCCTTGGCGTCAATTGCGCCGAGTTCGGCGTAGAGAAATTTAACCTGTGCCAGGTGACCCGTCGGCTTGTCGCACTCCGCAATCTCCAGCGGGCCGTTCGCATAGATGCTGGCGAGGCCATAGGAGTCCTGCAGCGTATATTCGTTGATGAAACTATCGTGGCAGGAGGCGCACTTGAGGTTTACGCCGAGAAAAACCTGGGCGATGCCCTGCGACGCCTGCATCGACGGCACCATGCTGGCATTAACCGCCCCGCGCCAGAGAATGCCTTTCGTGAAACCGTCCGACTCGATCCCCGGGTTGAGCAGCTGCGCGACAAACTGGTCGTAAGGCAGATTGCGGGCGAGCGCCGTATAGAGCCAAGTGGTGATCTGCTTGCGGCCGCCGTCAATGTAGCCGGCGCCCTTGTAATCGTTTCGCAGCAGGTCGTTCCAGAACGTCAGCCAGTGTTCGGCGTAACGCTGATTGTCATTCAACAACCGTTCCACGAGGCGGGCCCGCTTGTCCCGCGCGGTATCTGCGACAAATGCCTCCAACTCGTCAGGCGGCGGGAGGAGGCCGATGGCATCGAGCCAGACGCGGCGGGCATACGTCCGGTCATCCACTGGTTTCTTCCAGGCCACGTGATATTTTTTGAAAACCCGATCCACGAAACGATCCAGCGGATTTTTCAATCCCCAGGCCGCTGGCGGCTCCGCGAGTTCGACTGGCCGGAGATTGGCGGGCTCGTGCTTGAAAAAAGTGATTTCCTTCGGCCACGGCATGCCCTGATCGATCCATGCGCGGAAAACCGCCACTTGGGCGGGAATCAGCTTCTTGCCCTTCTTGGGCATCACGACTTCGGGATTCAGCCCGGAAATCATTTCCACGACGTAACTCTTCGCGCTTTTTCCGCTGATCGCCGCGGGGCCCGAATCGCCGCCCTCGATGAAATCCGTCCGGGTTTCCAAGCTGAAAGCGCCTTTGCTTTTGCCGCGGGCGTGGCACTGCACGCAACTCGCCTCGAAGATCGGCTGGATATCCCGGGCAAAATCCACCTGGCCCGCGGCCGGCGGGGGCAGCAGCGCAGCCTTGTCCGCGGGCAACGCCAAACCCGCCGGCGCCAAGCCGGCCAGAAAAACAATGACTGCAACCGACAGCGAGCCGGTGCGGGGGATGGAACGGGGGATTCTCTGTTTCACGGATTGGACGAAGAGGGTGCGCCTAACTATATAGGACGCGCGACGGCCGGAAACACCGGGGGGAAATTTAACAAACAGAACGGAACTTTATGCGGCAGTTAAGCAAAAGATAGATATCAGACTAAACTTGAAGCGCCTTTCCGCCTAGAAAGGCGACGGCTAATTTTGGTCAAATTGCGTCGAAACCGACGCTCAGTGCACCTAGCGTCGCAATTTGACCAAAGTTCGCCGCCCCTCTTCTAGGCGCGGGGACGCACAATCGCTAGCCTTGGAGTGCCCTTACCCCTCATGAAAACTCCCGTCCCGTTTCCTTTCCTTCCCGTGCAGTTCCTGGCCGCCATGTCGTGGGTATGCCTCGCAGCCATCACCTTGGGCGCCGCCCCTCGCCTGCCCGACATCGCCTATCGTCTGCACTTGCTGGACCCCGGAGCGAACGAAACCGCGGCGATTGCCGACCTCAACCGCGATGGAAAACCGGACATCATCTCCGGTGAGCGCTGGTACGAGGCCCCGACGTGGCAGCCGCATCCTTTGCGCGAGATCAACTCCACCCGGAATTACATCGATAATTTCAGCGACCTGCCGGTGGACGTGGATGGCGATGGCAACGTCGATATCGTTCAAGTCAGCTACTTTGCCCATAATATGGTGTGGCTGAAAAACCCCGGCCCGGGCAACTATGACCGGCCTTGGGCCGTGACGGAAATCGATGCGACCAGCCTCTCGGAATTCGCCTTTCTTGTGGACCTCAACAATGACGGCAAAGCGCTGGAGATTCTCCCCCAATTTGGCGCGAAGGTTCCGGCGGTCTGGTTCGAACTGCAGCAGGGAAAATGGGTGAAGCACGTGGTGAGCACGCGCAGTTACGGCCACGGAATCGGTGCAGGCGACGTCAATGGCGACGGCCGAAACGACATCATCACACCCGAAGGCTGGCTCGAGGCCCCCGCCGATGTGCATGCAGACACCCTGTGGGTATTTCATCCGACCGACTGGAATCTCCATCCCATTGCCCCGAGCGCCCCCGCCAGTTCTGCCGCTCCCCCACCTTCCGGCAAAATCCAGTTCGGTTTCATGCATGTGATCGATCTCAACGGCGATGGTCGCAACGACATCCTCACCACCTCGGCCCACGCCTACGGACTTTGCTGGTTCGAGCAACTAGCCGATGGCACGTGGAAACAGCATGTGATCGACAATTCCTGGTCGCAGGCCCACGCCTCGCTCCTCGTGGACATCAACGGCGACGGCCGGCTGGATTTCGTCACGGGCAAACGCTACATGGCGCACAACGGCGCCGATGTCGGCGAACGCGAACCGATCGGACTCTACTGGTACGATTATCACCGGGACGAAACCGGCGCCCTGGAATGGACCCGCCACCTCATCGACTACGGCGGGCGGATGGGCGGCGGCATGCAGATCTGCGTGCAGGATCTCGACGGTGACGGTGACCTCGATGTCGTCACCGGCGGCAAAGCCGGTCTTACCTTGGCCGAAAACCTCACCGTCTCTTCCGTCAGGAAAAAATGACCCTTTCTTAGTGATGCGTCCCCACGCGATCCTCTTTTTCTTCCTTACACTCAACGCTCTCGGGGCGGCGGCCGGACCGGGAAATCCCGCGGAAGCTCCCACCCTTATCCCCACCCGAATGCTCACGGTTCCAGAGGGATTCGAAGTGACGGTCTGGGCCCGCTCTCCCCAGCTGTTCAATCCCACCAATATCGATGTGGATGCCCAGGGCCGGGTGTGGGTCATGGAGGGCGTCAACTATCGCAAGCAGGCCCAGCCAGAGGGCGACCGGGTTGTGATTCTCGAAGACACCGATGGCGACGGCCGCGCGGACAAAAGCAGTGTCTTCGTGCAGGAACCGGTCCTGAACGCCCCCTTGGGCATCGCGGTGATCGACAATCAAGTCTTCATCTCGAATGCGCCGGACCTGATCGTCTACACGGATATCGATCGCGATGGAAAATTCGATGGCCGCATCGATCGGCGGGAAGTGCTGGCCACCGGCTTCAACGGCCGCGGCCACGACCATGGCCTGCACTCGGTCACCTTCGGGCCCGACAGCTGGCTGTATTTCAATCAGGGCAACACGGGCGCTCTCTTCACCGACCGCTCGACCCGTACGTTCCGCGTCGGCTCCGTTTACGATCCCCGGCCCACCGGCAATCTGCCCACCTTCTACTGGCAGCCGATCGACCTTGCGGGCGCCAAAAGCGACGACGGCCATGTTTATGTCGGCGGTTTCGCCGTCCGCATGAAGCCCGATGGCACCGCTGCGGAAATCATCGGCCACAACTTCCGCAACAGTTACGAGCAGACCGTCACCTCATTCGGCGACATGTTTCAGAACGACAACGACGACACCATCGGCTGCCGCACGGCCTTCCTGATGGAATACGGCAGCGCCGGATTCTTCTCGCGCGACGGAACGAGAGGCTGGAATGCGGACCGCCGGCCCGGCCAATCGATCCCCACCTCGGAATGGCGGCAGGAAGATCCGGGCGTAATGCCTTCGGGCGATGTTTACGGCGCGGGATCGCCAACCGGGATCGCTTTCAATGAGGGAGATGCTTTGGGCAAAAAATGGCGCGGCCTGCTTCTGAGCTGCGAAGCGGGGCGCAATGTCGTTTTCGGATACCTGCCCAAGCCGGACGGCGCCGGATACGCACTGGAGCGTTTCGCGTTTCTGACGTCGAACCGCGAAGAACGTTTTGCCGGCATCAACCGCCATCCTGCCAGCTCCACCTTGGCGACCTCGTTCCGTCCTTCAGACGTGGCCGTCGGGCCCGACGGCGCCATCTACGTCGCCGACTGGTTCGATCCCAAGATCGGGGGCAATGGCCAGCTCGACCCGGGATCGAATGGCGCCATCTACCGCATTGTTCCCGTCGGATTTAAATCCATCATCCCCCGTCTCAATCTCGAGACCGTCGAAGGCCAGATCGAAGCGCTGAAGAGTCCGGCGGTGAATGTGCGCGCGCTGGGATACCGGCGTCTCCGCGACCAGGGAAATGCAGCGATCGCGCCCGTGGCCGCCCTGCTGGAGGATGAAAATCCCTATCTCCGCGCCCGCGCCATCTGGTTGCTCGCGGAACTCGGCCCCGAAGGACGCTCCCGAGCGGAATCACAGCTGCGCTCGACCGATCCCCTGCTGCGAATCACGGCGTTTCGCGC